>LVAA01000154.1 GCA_001603955.1 Syntrophobacterales bacterium Delta_02
GAATAAGCCATGTTCACAATATTTCACCTTTATCGAAATCGACCGATACCGGAACGCACACTGAAGTTGATATGGCAACATATCGAATATTTTGCCAATACGACCGGCGGCAAGTGGCTCCAGGATATCAACTGGCGCGGAATGGAATACCGTTTCGCGGATTTGATGCAGGATAGTGGCGTCGGCGGTGCTCAAACCGTGGTCAAAGCAAACACGATTTATTTGTGCGACATGGAATATGATGCTCCGGAGCGCCACCGCCAAACATGGGAATTGTTTCAGCTTTATCCGACCATCATTCACGAACTGCGACACGTCTGGCAGATGCGTAAATGGGGATGGCGCTATATCATCTGCTGTCTGCCGATTCTGCGAAACTACACCATCGAAAAAGACGCGTACCGGATTCAGGACGCTGCGGAAAAATTTTTTCTGGAACTGGACGGGGTCCGTTGCGCGGCACAATTTCGCGAACGCAATCAGGCAAAGGAGGATAACCATGACTGAACAAGAAGTATTGGCCGGGCGGAATCAGGCGCAGAAACTCAATCTGGCAGCGCCGGAGAAATACTGGACCATGCCGGCCGCGATGCTGGCGAAAATTTGCAATGGGTACGGGCCGGATGCGTGGCCCCAACCTTGCCGGGACGTTTTGACGTGGATTTATCGCGACATGCCAGTATCAAGCCAGATACACGATGTCCGCTATGACTACAGCGACGGCAGCGCCGACGGACGGCAGGCCGCTGATGCTGAAATGCTGGAAAACATGATAAAGGAAGTCAAGAACGCCTACCCGCTTTGGAAAGTATGGCGAATCGGGCGGAGACTGGCAGACCTGGGGAAAGCCGAAGCTGCATACCTTATGTTGCGTACTTACGGCTCCAGTGCATGGATGGCAGCCTACCAAAAGCGTAAAACCGATAAGTAAGGATTTATCGAATGACAAATAACGAGCGGGACAAGCTGTTGATCCGCATGAGCGGACAAATCGGCGCAATCGAAAAAAGCCTCAAAACAGTGGAGGATTTCGGCCATGATCTGCAGGACCATGAGAAACGGATCACAACCATCGAAAATTCACGCCTGAACGAGCATTCCACGCGAAGCACAGTATTCCGGTTCATCGCCTGGGTGATCGGCGTCGGCATGGGGCTTGTCGCGATCGTTCTGCAATTCACAAGGAGCAACTGACATGAAAAAAATCATTATTCCCGCATTCGCCGCCGTCGGCGCAGCCATCATGCTGTCCGGCTGCGTAAACCGCCTCCTGGCGGAATCGTATGAGCAATACCTCGACACCGCCGGCACCGAATATCTGCAGTACGTGGAAAACGACTCGACGTTGACCGACGACGACAAAACGGTCCGGCGCGGCAATCACGAACAGGCCGCGGCAACAGCCCGGAAGTTCAAAGAAACCCAATGGAGCTGGTAATGATCGAACAAATTATCACACAGGATGCATTCGCCGAACAGGTACAGGCGGAGCTGGCCGCCCTCCTGGAATCGGCCGGAGACGAATATGCGCCCGAACTGCAGACGCTCTCATTGCAGTTCGCGGAACAGTATTACCGATACCTGAACGGCGCGACCGACGTGGACCGCAAGAGCGCGGAAGCGAACATCCGGCATATCAAGGCCGCGTTGGTTCATATCAGCGCCCGGATGGGACTTGACCTGGCCGATCGAATAATTAAAATCTGCACGACCGTCCTGACCATTGCCGCCACCGCGGCGGTCAAGGCCATTATTTAGCATACGAGGTGAATGATGATCTTGTCTGGAGGAAATCAAGACCTGACGATTCCCGGGAAAAACGTAAAAATTGAAGTGTCGTTATCACTGGAGCGGAAAGATTTGTCCGGACAATCGTCGGATTCATCGTTTGTCAACGCCGGAGAGAAAGCGCAGAAAATAAAGGTTTCCACCCAAATCCCGTTGACCGAAAAAGAGAAGCTGACGCAATTGGCCATGTTGGCCAGGGCCTGTGACACCAACAACGAGCCGGTAGTTTATGCAATGTCAAATCCTTTATGCCTGGCAATGGGGATCCGGCAGGTCATTTTCTCCGGACAGTTCAGTGTGGTGGAATCAAGTACATTGCGGGTATTCGATGTATCGTTCGAGCTTCAGGAGTATATGACTATTTCGGAAAAACGCGAAGAACGCGCCAATGAAAACGCCGCCCGAATCGAACCAATCAAAGACGGACAAGTCAACGTAGGGACGATCAACCCGGCCAAAATCAATCAAATTGCCCGAGAAACCCGAGAATGAAAATCATACGCAAACTGACCATATCCGATAACGAGGTCAAGATCGTATCGGAAAGCGTGGTGTTGGACCTGACTTCTCCCGGCCGGGCGGTTTTCACCGTCATTGCGGATGCGGTCAGCGTCGGCGATCTGGTCCGGTTTTACCTGGGGACCGAAGGAGTCGCCGAACTCTGGTTTTCCGGCTACGTGGAAAGCTGCCGGCGAATCGATTATAAGCAGCTTCGGCTGGTGGTCCGGGAATTCAGCGCATTGCTGGCCAGGCGCTGGACCATTTCACAGCGTCACACGTCAGCCCGACGAGTTCTGACCGAATTGAACAGGCAAACCGGCATATCATTCCGGATGGGTGATCATTCGGCAAGCTGGGCCAATACGCCGATCGCGTCCTTCTTTAACCTCGGAAGCGGTTATGAAGTCCTGGAGTTGATCGGCAAACATCTGAAGATCGATGATTTCGTCTGGCAGAACCAGCCGAACGGTGAAATATTCGTCGGTTCCGGGCATGAGCTGTCCGGGGCCAAAACCACACTGGCGATTCCGGAACGCTTTTTTTCCAATCTGTCCGGCGCCGGCGCGGATTGCGCCTGCCTGCCGGCCTTGCGCCCCGGGCGCTGGCTCCGAATCGGTAACACGGATCCGGTCCGAATTGAAACCGTAACCATGCAAGGCATTAACATGAGGATAGGATTCCAATGCTGAAAGAATTAATTCGAAAAATCGTCTTGCGTTTATGGCCGGAAATGGCCGCAGGATTGCATTTACCGATCTGGGCCATCGTAACCGCGGTGCCGGATCCGCCGACCGGTGGCGAAGTCAGCGATGAGTTTACGCCCAAATACGCTGTCGATATACGGCTGCTGAAGCCGGACTTGTCCATCGATGAGGATATGCCGCTGATGCGCGACGTCCCGGTGGCCATGACGGCGTCCGCACCGGACCGGGGATTTGCCGCACTGCCTCAACCAGGAACGATCGTGGAACTGGCCTTTGCCTTCGGCCATCAAACACGGCCTTATATCCGTTCGGTGATTCCATTGACCCGCAAACTGCCGATGATCGATGCATTGTCAATGCGCTGGCAACAAACCGCAGATAGTTTTCAGGAAGTGGATGCCAAAGGAAACTGGCATCTGGAAACCAATCTGAACATGTCTTGTCATGTAGGCATGAACAGAACTCAGGTAATTGACCTGAACTGGGACCGGATCATTGGATTGAGTTACACCGAAGGAATCGGAATGAACTACACCAGAACAATCGGAGTAAATTACACTGAAACGATCGGCGGAACCTATACCAGCACTGTAATGTTGGCCAGAACCGAAACCGTCAATGAAAGCTGGGCGCGGCAAACAGTCAAAAGCCTGACCGAGACAGTAGGTCAAAATTACAACATAACCGTAGGAGGCGCCTATTCCGAGGCTGTTATCGGCATATGGACGCGATCGGCCGCCACGATCCAAGAAACAGGCACCAAACTGTATCAATTGAATGCCCCCATGATTTACGAAGGGAACAGCATTCATAATCTGTGGGAAATCGTTTATGAACTAATGAATGTCTGCAGTGGCCAATTCAACAGTAACGCTAGCGCCCAAGTAGAGAGCCTGAAATCATTATTCGATCTGATGATCGTTAAAAAAGAAAACGTATGGACCAATAACCCATAAAACAAGGAGAAAAACTTGAAGACGCCAATCGTGTATTATGGAGGAAAAACAAACATGTTGAAGCATGTCCTGCCGCTGATCAGCGGAGAGCACCGCACCTTCGTCGAACCATTTTTCGGCGGCGGTGCAGTGTTCTTCGCCAAAAAACCTTCAAAAGTCGAAATAATCAATGATAAATTTGGACATGCAATCAATTTCTACCGGATGGTAAAAACGAATTTCCCGAAGTTGCAAAAAATGATTCAAGGAACGTTACATTCGGAAGGCGAATACACCTTTTCCCGGGCCGTCCTGAAAGGCGACGTGCCTATTGCCGATCCGGTGATAAAAGCCTGGGCGTTCTGGTGCCAGTGCCGCCTGACCTTCAG
>LVAA01000033.1 GCA_001603955.1 Syntrophobacterales bacterium Delta_02
TAATGACCTTGTTGCGTAGAAGGAGAGTGTAATGAATCGTGCTCTATGGATGTTGGTCACCTTTTTCTTGCTTATGTGGTCCGCGGGCTATGTTACCGCGGCGGACGACAGGGGCAAAACGCCGCAGGCGGGTTCTGGTCCTGTCAAGGATAAAAAGGCTGGGGCAGAGAGGAACGGGTTCGATGAGACGGCGGCGCAGTACCTGAAGAAGCAAAGGAGCATCAATGCGGAGCTTGTGGCCGCCCACCGTGAGGTCTACAAGTACAACAATCCCGTCAGGACCCCCAAAGGGATAAGCATGGATGATATCGTGGACCAGGAAGGCTCAGCGCGTCAGGCCAGGGAAGAGGAGCAGACAGCCAGGAGCAAGAAGGCCAGCGCGGAAGAGAGGATAACCAGGCTGGAGAAGGATATCGAGAACCTGAAACAGGATCTGCTAAAGCACTATAACGGGAAGCTGCCGAAGAACGTGTCGGACGCGTGGCAGACAGAAGAAGGTTACACCGCGTATCTGATCTCCAGGACGAAATAGCGCTGACGCGCCGATGCCAGGCAAGGAATGGGGATCATGGACAAGGTCATGAGGGTGGTCATCGTCATCTGTGCCCTGGCGGCGGCGTTCTCTCTTTTCTATTATTTCGTGATCTTTCTGCCTTCCGAAAAGAGAGCCGAGCGGGACAGGACGATCAGGGAAAGACAGGAAGTTCAGCTCCAGAGGGTCAAGGACAGGAAGGACTACGAAGAGTGTCGGGGAAAGGCCATGGAGGCCCATGTCTCCGACTGGGACCGCGCGTGCCAGGTTTACGGAAAACCCAAGGACTGCGGATTGCCGAGACACTCCAGCGAGCGGCTGGACAGGCTTCTCAGAGAGGCCAGGGAAGACTGCTTCAGGAAATACCTTTACAACAGATGATACCAGACCCCTTGAGGCGCAAGGCCGTCCTCCCTCTTCAGATGAGGTCTCTCCTCGGCCAGAGGACCTTGTTTTTCTTGAGGTCCAGGATGCCGCGGTAGTTGAACCTCACCTCGGGAAGAAAATCATTGGGAAGGAAGACCAGGGTGTACATGGGGTCATGGTGGGGTTATCGTTCTGCCCTTGAGTTGGAGGACTTTCGTGTGTTTTCCGAGATGGTGTTCAGAAGGGCCCACATAGACGATCCTCTCTCCGCCGACGGCAATGTTTCCTTCGAGCAGTTCCCCGGAGTAGACGTTGAGTATGGTTCCGTCCTTGAGAAAAAGATCCACCTGCTCTTCGTGAGAAAATGTGTGTTGCAAAGGCTTTTTCCTGACCATAGGTCCCCCCCCGGGGTTGCTTCATCAGGTCTTGCTGTCAGGCCGCCTGTTGTCTTGAGTCGTATCGGGAGGCCCCTGAAGGGTCTCACTTTTCATGCGTTCCGATGAGCCTGGTGTGTTCTCTCTTGATGCACAGGTCCATGAAAAAGTCGATCCCCTTGTCCCGGGCGATCTTCCTGGCCTCCTCGTTTACGATGCCAAGCTGCAGCCAGATCGCTTTCGGGGCGAGAGCGACAGCTTCCTCCACGACAGGCAGGGCATCGCCGGCTTTTCGGAAGACGTCGACTATATCTATCTTTTCAGGCACGCTGGAGAGGGAAGGATACGACCTCTGTCCCAGCACCTCCGTGTATTCCGGGTTAACGGGTATTACCCGGTAGCCATGGGCCATCAGGTATTTTGCGACAACGTTGCTTGCCCTGGCGGTGTCCGGTGAAAGGCCGACCACTGCTATTACCCGCGCTGTTTCAAGAAGCCTTTTCCTCTGCTCGTCTTTTTCGTTCATGGCTCGCTCCGGGACCTATTTCAGTCCTTCAAGCATTCGTGTTATGTTCGGAACGCCCTGGTGGAATTCTCTCTTGCCGTCCCGCAGGACAACTGCCGTCGGGGTAGCGTTTATATGATCGCTGCGAAGGTATTCCTGGAGAGTGGAGAAGACCGGTTTCACATCGAAAGGTTTCAGCTTGAAGCCTTTCCTGGTGAGAAAGTCTTCCAGCTTGTCGCTATCGGAGATGTTCTGCCGGGTCGCCTCGAAAAGCACCCGTCTCGCCTTGAGAGCGTGACCTATCTCCTTCTTCGCGTTGAGAACATAGAGGAAGTGCCGTGCGTACAGAGCGGAATACTTGTGCATGGGCACATCAACAAAGGTGATGGTGATGATGTTCCGCCGCACGAGGTCGGTGATGAGGTATTCGACGTTCGGTTCGAGGTTCCTGCAGGCCCCGCAGAAATAATCGGAATAGAGCTTCACCTCGGTCTTCCCCCCGCCGAAGGCGAGGAGAAACATGTTCGTAGACCCGGCACCGGCAGCGGATCGGGGCCACACCGCAGAGCCGATGCACAGGAACGCAAGAAAGATGGCAACAGCGACTGACGCCTTCTTCATGGTCTTAAAGTATGGTCCAGCCGTCGTCTTCTTGTAAAGAGAAAAAGCTCCGGGGCGCCCATCGGGAGCCGCTCAGCAGGGGCCTTTATGGTTGACACTCAGGGAGGGTTCTATTATTTTATTGAAGTTGCCGCGGATGTCGTCGCAATACCCCGTGCCCGCGCGCCGGGGAAGCGCGGTGCGGCGCTCAAGGGGAGGAGGCATGACCAATGACGACACCTGGGGACGGGATCCCCAGGTACGCTACATGCGCACGGTGTTTGCGGCGATCGAAAGGGCGCAGAAGGAGTTCCTGCGGGCCCTTGGGATTTCACCTGTCGACCCCCGGCTTCGCCGCTTTCGTGAGATCGCCCTGGCGTTCTTTGAAAGGTCGTGGGTGGCCGCGATGCGCCGGGGCATGGACGCCGACGAGAGCTCTGCCGGGGCACTGTATATCTTCTGCCTCGCGCGGGCACTGTCGATGAAGGGGGTGGAGATCCCTCCCGCGTCCCTGCCGGGCGACGCGGAATTGAAAGGACTTGTGGATGAGGTGCTTAAATGATCCGTCTTCGTCTCTTCGGCAGGTGCAGGATCTACCATGACCCGGTGGCCCCTGTCATGCGGGAGCCGGCACAGATAGGCTGGACAGCCTGGTTTCGGACCATAGATCTTGTAACCCCCCAGAAGCTGAAAGGAGAGGAACTCCTGAGAAGGACCCGCGGCTGGTGGACCGTTGAGCCCGAGGATGTCTCCGAGGCGGTCAGGTCCTTCGGTCGCCTGGTGGTCGGGGACGGCGGTGAATTGATGGTGGAGTTTGAATCGCAGAACGAGGTGGATGGTCTCGTCGAAGCCTTGGAAAAGAAATTCGGCGACCAGGTGCAGCTGGCGCCGTGACGGGGGAGTGAGAATGGTAAAGTATTCGTTCAGGCTATTGTTTGCCGCGTGCTGTTTGTTCCTGGCCGTGTTTCCGGGTTTCGCCGGAGAGGACACCGTCACCCAGGTGTCGACGATAGACGCGCTTATGACAGGGATATATGACGGTCCCACGACCCTGGGCGAGTTGCGCAGGAATGGCGATCTGGGCCTCGGGACATTTGCCGCCCTCGATGGAGAGATGGTCCTTCTCGACGGCATTTTCTACCAGGTGACGAGCACGGGTGATGTGAGAAGGCCCGGTCCGGATACGAAGACTCCTTTCGCGGCAGTAACCTTTTTCAAGGCGGACAGGACGGTCCGGCTTGCGCGGGGGACGGACTTCAAGAGTCTTATTTCGGACACGCAGAGGAGTTTTCCGACGCGGAACGCCTTCTACGCCGTAAAGATAAAGGGGACATTCAAGATGATGAAGACCCGGAGCGTTCCTGCTCAGCAAAGACCGTACCGGCCGCTGACGGAGATAGTCAAAACACAACCCGTCTTCGACTTCGCCGATGTCGCCGGGACAATGGTGGGATTCTGGTGCCCTTCCTTCGTGAAGGGTGTCAACGTGCCTGGTTACCACCTTCACTTCCTCCGTGCCGATGGAAAGAAGGGAGGCCATGTCCTCGACTTTATCGTTGACAACGCTACGATGGAGATCGACGATTCCCGGGAATTCTCTCTCATCCTCCCCGATGATCCCGCCTTCGATAAGGCGAACCTGGAACCCGACAGGGCCGGCGAGCTCAAGGCGGTGGAGAAGTAAGAACGAATGTTTCAGGTTTCAAGTTTCAGGCTTCAGGCGTAAAAAGACGGAAGACAATTCCAAATGCGAAGGGGCAAGCTGTTGAGCTTGCCCCTTTTCTGTTATTCTTGCCCTGAAACCTGAAACGGTTACTTGTTTGCCAGGCAGATCTCTATCGCTTCGTCCATCTTCTCGATGAACTTGAAATCCATGCCATTCTTGATGCTTTCCGGGACCTCTTCAAGGTCTTTCTCGTTGAGCTTCGGCAGGACGATGTTCCTTATCCCGGCCCGCCGTGCCGCGAGGACCTTCTGCTTTATGCCGCCCACGGGCAGTACGAGGCCGCGCAGGGTGATCTCCCCCGTCATGGCCACATCGTTGCGGACCGGCTTGTCCGTGAGAAGCGAGACAAGCGAAACGAGCATGGTGATGCCCGCCGAAGGGCCGTCCTTGGGGATCGCCCCCTGGGGGACGTGGACGTGGAGGTCGTTCTTCTCGAAGAAATCCTCGGGTATCTCGTAGTCACCGTACTTGCTCCTGATGTAGCTGAGCGCCGCCTGGGCGGATTCCTTCATGACATCACCGAGCTGACCTGTCAATGACAGGGCTCCCTTGCCGCGCATCTTCGTGGATTCGATGAAGAGTATGTCTCCCCCTGTGGGTGTCCAGGCGAGGCCCGTGGCCACTCCGGAATACTTTGTCCGTTCAGCCACCTCGGAGAAGAATTTGATGGGGCCGAGGAATGTGTGGATGCTGTCGGCGGTGATGATCTGTTTCTCCGTCTTGCCCTGCGCCACGTCCTTGGCGACGGCGCGGCATATGGCGGCTATCTCCCTTTCCAGGTTACGGACGCCCGACTCCCGTGTGTAGGAGCGTATGACGACCTTCAGTGCTTCCTCTTCGAATTCGATATGGTCTTCGGAAAGGCCGTGCTCGGAGCGTTCCTTGGGAATAAGGAACTGCCGGGCTATCATGAGCTTCTCCTCCTCGGTATAGCCGGGGAGTTCCAGGACCTCCATCCTGTCCTTCAATGCGGGCGGTATGGGGTCGAGCATATTTGCCGTCGCTATGAACATGACCTTGGACAGGTCGAAGGGCACTTCGAGGTAGTGGTCGCTGAAGGAGAAGTTCTGTTCCGGGTCAAGGACCTCCAGGAGGGCGCTCGACGGATCGCCCCTGAAATCCGTGCCGATCTTGTCCACCTCGTCGAGCATGAATATGGGGTTGTTGGACCCTGCTTTCTTGATGCCCTGAACGATCCGTCCGGGGAGGGCTCCCACATACGTGCGCCTGTGTCCCCGTATCTCGGCCTCGTCCCTGATACCGCCGAGGGATATCCTCATGAACTTGCGGCCCAGGGCTCTCGCGATGGATTTGCCGAGTGACGTCTTGCCGACGCCGGGAGGGCCGACGAAGCACAGGATGGGTCCCTTCATGTCGGCCTTCAGCTTCCTCACGGCCAGGTATTCCAGGATCCTCTTCTTGACCTTCTCCAGGTCATAATGGTCTTCGTCAAGTATCTTCGTTGCCGCGTCTATGTCAAGGTTGTCTTCCGTCGCCTTCGACCAGGGCAGTTCCGTGAGCCAGTCGAGGTAGGTCCGTGCGACGGTGTATTCTGCGGACATGCTGCTCATCTTCGAGAGCCTGTCGAGCTCCTTGTCCGCCACCTTGCGCACGTCATCGGGCATTTTGGCTTCTTTTATCTTCTTTTTAAGCTCGTCGACCTCGTTTATCTTGTCGTCGCTCTCGCCAAGCTCCTTCTGGATGGCCTTGAGCTGTTCCCTCAGGTAGTACTCGCGCTGGGTCTTGTCGATGCCTTCCTTCACGTGCGACTGGATCTTGCTGCTGAGCTCCAGCGTCTCCACTTCTCTGTTGAGGTAGATCGTCGCCTTCTTCAGCCGCTCCTTGAGGTCTATCTTCTCCAGGATCTCCTGCTTTTCGATGACCGATATGTTTATCGTCGAGGCGATGAGATCGGCCAGATTTCCCGGGTTCTCGACCTTCGATGCGATCTGAGCAAGCTCGGATGAAAGGTACGGCGCCATTTCGATCGCCTTGCGGTACAGGTTCTTGAGGTTGATGTACATGGCATCTATCTCGATGTCCTTCTGGTAGTCCTCGAAGACAGGGAGGATGCTTGCCTTGATGTTGGGCTCGGCCTCGGTGAACTCTATCACCTTGCATCTGCACAGACCCTGAATGACGACTCTCTGGCTGCCGTCGACCATCTTGACCATCTTCATGATGGTGGCGACGGTGCCGACGGTATAGAGGTCTTCCGGGCCCGGATCCTCGATATCGGGATTCTTCTGCGTTATGATGGCTATCATCTTGTCCTTGCTCATTGCCTCATCGACGAGGCGTATCGATTTCTCACGCCCGACGATGAGAGGCATGACAAGATCGGGGTAAGCCACCGTACCCCTGAGCGGCAGAACGGGCAGCTCCGCCGGTATGAACATTCTGTCTTTTATGCTTTTGTCGTTCTTTAAGCCGATTACCATTCTTCCCCCTATCGCTTGACATCCTCAAATTCCGCGTCCACGACGTCGTCATCTCTTTTGCCGCCCTGCTGGGCCTCGCGCTGCGGGCCGCCATCCTGTCCCGGAGCGCCCTGCGACGTAGTCTGCGAGGTTTTCTTGTAGAGCGTTTCGGCAAGATGGTGGGAGGCCTTGGTCAGGTCCTCCGCCGCTCTCTTGATCTTCTCGGCATCGCCGCTCTTGATGGCTTCCCTGGCGGGGTTCAGCAGGTCTTCGACGGCCCTGATATCCTCGGCGGAGAGCTTGTCCCTGTTCTCGTTGAGCGTTTTCTCCGTCGTATATATGATGTTGTCGAGCTGGTTGCGCTGCTCGATCTCCTGTTTTCTCTTGCGGTCCTCCTCGGCATGGGTCTCGGAATCGTGGACCATCTTCTGGATGTCGTCTTCGGAGAGACCCGTGGAAGCGGTGATGCGGATGCTCTGCTCCTTTCCCGTCGCCGTGTCCTTCGCTGATACGTGGAGTATGCCGTTCGCGTCTATATCGAAGGTGACCTCTATCTGGGGTATGCCCCTCGGCGCCGGCGGCAGGCCGATGAGATGGAACCTCCCCAGCGTTCTGTTGTCCCTGGCCATTTCCCTCTCGCCCTGGAGGACGTGGATCTCGACGCTTGTCTGGCTGTCCTCGGCGGTGGTGAATACCTGGCTCTTCTTTGTCGGGATGGTGGTGTTCCGTTCGATGATCCTCGTCAGCACCCCGCCCAGCGTTTCTATGCCCAGCGACAGCGGCGTCACGTCGAGAAGAAGGACATCCTTGACCTCGCCGGCCAGAACGCCTGCCTGAACGGCCGCGCCAAGGGCCACGACCTCGTCGGGGTTCACGCCCCTGTGGGGCTCCTTGCCGAAAAATTCCTTCACTATATCCTGGACCCTGGGGATCCTGGTGGAGCCGCCGACAAGGACGACCTCGTCGATCTTGTTGGTGGGGATCTTTGCGTCATCAAGGGCGCGGCGGCAGGGCTCTATGGTCCTCTGAAAGAGGTCGTCGGCGAGTTTCTCCAGTTCCGCCCTCCTGAGCTTCATGTTGAGATGTTTGGGGCCCGAGGCATCAGCCGTGATGAAGGGGAGATTGATCTCCGTCTCCACCGTCGTGGAAAGCTCCACCTTTGCGCGTTCCGCCGCCTCTTTCAGCCTCTGCAGGGCCATCCTGTCCTTCGAGAGGTCTATGCCCTGATCTTTTCTGAATTCGGAAACGATCCAGTCTATCACGCGCTGGTCGATGTCGTCGCCTCCGAGATGGGTGTCGCCATTCGTCGACTTGACCTCAACGACGTTGTCGCCAACCTCGAGGATGGATATGTCGAAGGTGCCGCCGCCAAAGTCGTAGACGGCAATGGTCTCATCCTTCTTTTTGTCCAGCCCGTATGCCAGGGCGGAAGCCGTGGGTTCGTTGATGATGCGGAGGACGTTGAGCCCCGCGATCCTTCCGGCGTCTTTGGTGGCCTGCCGCTGCGAGTCGTTGAAATAGGCCGGCACGGTTATGACCGCGTCGTCTATCTGCTGGCCGATATACGCCTCGGCTGATTTCCGCAGCTTCTGGAGCACGAAGGCCGATATCTCCTGGGGGGTGTACTGTTTGCCCCGGACGTCAACACGGACGTTCCCGTCCTGGTCGCCGACCACCTTGTAAGGGACGGTCTTGATCTCTTCCTGCACTTCATTGAACCGCCTTCCCACGAATCTCTTTATCGAAAATATGGTGTTTTCGGGATTTGTGATGGCCTGTCTCTTAGCCGTCTGCCCGACGAGAACCTCGCCGTCCTTGGTGAACGCGACCACACTGGGTGTAAGCCTGCTTCCTTCTTCGTTTATGATGACCTTCGGCTCGCCTCCTTCCATGACCGCAACGACCGAATTGGTGGTGCCCAGGTCTATGCCTATAACTTTTCTTGCCATTTTCGTCTCCTCCTGGAATTTTTCGCGTCTAGGTTAATATAAGGTTGCGGTCTAACCTTGTCAACGTTGGAAGGGAATCTTTTTTTGCCGCTATCCGGCTGAAAATACGAAGAGTTATCAACAAAAAGCGTGGCTGGGGAAAGGGGGCGGTTCAGGTCATGTCCGGGGGCGGTCGGGATGGATCACCCTGAAGATGACGCCGCGGTGCGCCAGTTTCTCCAGGTTGCGATAGACCGTGGGAAGTCCTGTGGCGCGGAAACGCTGTCAGGGCGGGCCCGGCGTTTCTACCGTTCCACGGGGTTGCCTTTTTTCACCCATGCTCGATATCCGGCGAGAAAGGTCATGACATTGGTGTACCCCGCGTTTCGTGCCGCGACCGCGGCCTTGAAGCTCGGGGCTCAGCCGTATCCCCTGCAATAGAAGACAATGGGGGTGTCCTTTTCGGGGGGAAGGAGGGACGTAAGCCTGTAGAATTCCTCCTGGGGAATGTGGAGGGCTCCGGGTATGTGCCCCGATGCGTATTCGAGGGAGGTTCGGGTGTCGACGATAAGAAGCCTCTTCTCCCTTTCCATCATCCCTTTGAGCTTCCTGACATCGATGTCGCCAACGCTGTCGGCCAGGAAACAACCGGACGGAAGAAGACACAGGGCAAGTATCGCCAGGAGAGGGAGAAAGAACGGTGTGTGTCTCGTGCAGACTGGCAAACGATGTCGGGCCATGTGGTTATTCAGGGAGCACCGTCGTTCACCGGTCGTATATTTCCCGGATCTTTTTCTTTGCCTCGCTGACCTGGGCCGGCGAAAGCTTGAGTCCCGCGGATGTGTGTTCCGGTTCCGCGCCTATACTGTAGATGCGCTCGGGACGGCCTGACTGTTCCTTCATGCCCTGAGGTAGTTCGGGGACCACCCCTATGGCCCTGTGCACGTCGTCGGGGAACTTCCCCGGGTCGGCCGTCTCGTAGACCACGGCCGGCCGGTCGTGTTTTCCTCCGAGATACTCCATGAGGACGGCCCAACCCACGGAACCGTGGGGATCGAGAATTATGCCGTAACGATCGTAGACCTCCTTCATCGTCTCGAAATGACGGGGGTTGCTGATCCCCAGGGAAACGATATCCCTGCGCATGGATTCCATGTCGGGTATGCGGTCGATGATGCCCGGTCTCGTTACGTTGCCTGTCGACGGATCGCGTTCGTCGAACATGTGACCACCATAAAAGTCAATGAGGCGCGCCAGGTTGCTCGGATGGGAGACGATCATGGCCGATGACGGCGATTTGATGGACGCCCGCACGGTATAGACTCCCGAGGCGAGAAAATCGGGAAACTCGGTGTTCTCGTTGACGCCGCAGATGATCTTCTCGACGGGAAGCCCCATCTGCCGCGCTATGACGGTTCCCATCATGTTGCCGAAGTTCCCCGAAGGGATGCTGGCGATGAAGGGTTCCGAAGAGGTCTCCATCTGCGAATAGGCGTAAAAGGGGTAGACCGCCTGCGGAAGGAGTCTCCCCACGCTTATGGAGTTTGCGGAGGTGAAGCGCTCCGGGTCCTCAAAGATCTCCCCGGCAAAGGTCGCATCGCCGAGGATATTTTTGGCGAGCGCCTGACAGACATCAAAATCGCCGTTTACCTCGAAGGCGTGGACGTTGTCGCCGAGGGTGGTCATTTGCCGGCGCTGACCCTCACTGATGGACCCCTTGGGATAGAAGACGATGTTGTCGATGTTCTTGAGGCCAAGGAGGGCGTCGGCTACGGCTCCTCCGGTGTCTCCGCTCGTGGCCACGATGACGACCCTTCGCAGCCCCTTTTCGCCGAGGAAGTGGTTGAGCATCCTGCCGAAGAACCGGGCGGCGTAGTCCTTGAAGGAATAGGTTGGGCCCCGGGTGAGCCATATTATGTGGGTCTTCCCCGTCACCTTCTGCACGACGGTGGGAATCCTCCGGGCATCGTAAGCGTCGTCGAGAAGCGACCTCAGCCGTGCCGGGGGTACCTCGCGCCCGAGGAAAGGTTCCAGCACCTCATAGGCTATCCCGGCGTAGGTCATGCCCTTCATGGCCTCTATCCGCTCCCGGGACAGGACCGGGATGTCCTTTCGGGCGACCATGTACAGGCCGTAGTTCGATGCCATCCCGGTGAGGAGCGCCGTCTCGAAATTCACCCGTTCAGCGGGGTTGTTGGTACTGTAAAATGCGGCTTTGTCCATGGCAGGTTAAGCATACAAAAAGTTTGCTTTTTTTTCAACTTCCTTTATAATTGTTCTAACATGGTTACACAGAGGCGCCACCTGTTCCCTGGAGTGATCGTTTCTCTCCTCTTTTTGTTTCTGAGCAGTGGAGCCGTTAAGGCGGATTCCTTGTCCGCGGGAGATTCCCGGGCGAAGGACAAGGCAGTCGTTGCCGCCGACGATCTTCCGAGGGCATCAGCAGTAAAGAACCCTCATGGCTTCCTCCAGTTCGACGGCACGGGTTACCGGGTGGTGACGAAGGAGGTCAAGCCGGAGAGGGCAAGCCATGTCCGGCTCAAGCCCGTCACGCAGCCAGGGGGAAGTGGAGCGGGTTGCACGGTCTACACCCTCGAAGTGCTCGAAGACAACAAGACCGGGGAAGAGAACAAGCAGGAGAGTTCCCCCGCAGGCGATGGAGCCCACCTTGCCATTGAAAGGGTGGAAGACATCGACAAGAGGGGCGTGGATGCCGAACCAAGAAAGGAACACAAGGCCGATGTGGGTCTTGGCGTCAAGGTTTCGGAGTCGAGCGAGGTGATGGTCGGCCGTAATCTTGTCCTTGAGCGAAAGGACGACAGGGGCTTGGAATCCCGCGACGACGGCTGGCGGTTCCGCTTCAAGACAAACTTCTAGGGCTGAGCCGGCAGACCCGGCAGCCACCTTTTCCCCATATATCTTTTGAACATAAGGAGAGCGGCGAGGACCTGCGACAGGTTCATGGTCCACCAGACCGCGTGCGCCTCGAATCCGATGACGACGACGAAGAGATAGCACAGGGGAACCCGGACCAGCCACGTACAGGCGGCAGCGATAAGCATCATGCTTCTCGTGTCCCCCGCTCCGCTCAGAGCACCCGCGAGGATCACCCAGAGGGCCATGAAAGGCTCGCCGAGCATGTTGATGTAGAGATAGACGACCGCCTCCCTCGCCACGACAGCGTTGTCCGACAGCATGGATGCGAGCCCCGGCGCGGCGATCACCACCCCGAAAGCGATGAGAACGACGAGGCAGACGCCTGTCAGGGCGGTGACGAGTCCTGCGCGAAAAGCGGTGGCGGACCTTCTTTCCCCGAGAAGATTGCCCGTGATAACGGCATTTGCCATGTGAAAGGCTATCGCGGGGAGGAAGGCGGCCGATTCGATCCTGAGCCCTGCCGAGAATGCGGCAAGGATCTCTATGCTGTTTCGCGGCAGGGAACTCAATATAAGGTAAAGGACCATGGAGTGTACCTGCCAGAGCGCCTGACTGAGCCCGAAGGGCCAGGCGATCCCGGCCACTTCCCTGGCGCGTTCCGTCGAGAACGTCATCGTGGACCGGGGCACAAGAGAACGGAGATGCCGCAGGTTCAGGATAGACCCCGCGAGAGTGCTCAACGCGGTGGCCAGGGCGATTCCGAGATAACCGAGCGGTGTGCCGAACACGAAGAGGAAATTGAGCGATATGTTGCAGACACAGACCGTCGCCATCGTGGTGAGGGAAAGGCGCACCCTTTTGCATGAGCGCAGCAGGCCGTTCGTATTGATGAGTATGTAATGAAAGATGAGGCCTGCGGCGTATATCTGCCCCAGCGGCGCCCCCAGGGGCTTCAGGCGTGCCGGGATGTTCACGATATTGATGAGCCCGGGCGTAAGAATGACCCCCAGCGTGCCCAGGAGCAAGCCCGCTGCGGTGGTGACGATGAGGATGGAAAAGATGGCCCGGCCGAGATCTTTCCTGTCACCTGAGCTGAAAAGCCGGGAGATGACCGACACCGTTCCCGTTGTCAGGGCGTTGGCTATGATGATGAAAGCGAAATAGATCTGGATGACGAAGCCGTATGTTGCCTGTATCTCCTTGCCGACCTTTCCGGCAACGTAGATGTCGGTGATCCCGATGAGGAACTCGAACACCATGATGAGCGTCATGGGAGCGCTCACCGACCAGCTTTCGGAGAGAAGGCCGCGAATCTCTTTTTCCTTAAAGATCTTTGCCAGGCTCATGCTTGATCCACGTCGATCCGAATGGTGGCGGAGAAGGGTGATATCACGGCGAGACCGTGAGGGAGTCCGTCAAAGCCTTTGCCTGACGACCTCATAGCAGGCGAGGGCAAAGGACGTGGCAACATTGAGGGACGGGAATGAGGGATTCGTCGGGATCCGCACGAGGACATCACAGGTTTCCTTTGTCAGCCTGCGCAGGCCTTCTTCACCGCCGAAGACGAGGCACAGAGGTCCTGTGAGGTCGACCTCCCAGAGCGCCGTGCCGCCTCGTTCATCAAGGCCGTAGCAGAATACCCCTTTTTTCTTCAAGGCCTCAAGATACCGCGAGAGGTTCGTGACCCTCACAGCTTGAAGAAATTCGGTGGCCCCCCGGGATATGTTGGCCACCGTTTCATTTATCATACAGGACCGGTCCTTGGGAAGGATGAGGGCGTCGACCCCCAGGCAGGCGGAGCTTCTCGCGATGTTCCCCAGGTTCTGGGGATCCTGCACACCGTCGAGCGCTCCCAGGAACACGGAACCCATGGTGTCGAGACGTGTCAGAAAGGCATCCTGATCGGCATAATCGAAGTCCTCGCGTTCGAGGCAGACGTGCGACCTGGGAGAGCCACACTTCTTTACGAAGGCTTCGGAGGGAAGGATCCGGTAGGCCACGCCCTGCCTTCGTGCTTCCTCGATCAACTCCTCTGAGAGCTTCTCGTGGCCCTGCCGGACGAGGAGCCGGCGCACCCTGCCCGGGTGGTTCTTCAGGGCTTCCCTGATGCTGTTCCTGTTAAACAGAAAGGGCATCGCGTATGTCCCCGGTGATCTTTCTCAAGAGAGCCTTCGGGTCGGCCGCGTCCCTGACCGCCCTGCCAAGGACGATGTACGATGCTCCCCTCTTTATGGCCTCCTGGGGTGTGATGGTGCGTTTCTGATCGTCCTTCTTGTCCCCGACCCTTACCCCGGGCGTGATGATGAGAAAATCTTCGCCGCAGGTCTCCCGGATCATCTCGATCTCGCTTCCTCCGGCGACGACGCCATCGAGTCCGGCCTCTTTCGCGAGGAGTGCCAGCCTCTTCGTCAGTTCGATAACGGGAATATTGAATCCGACCCTCTTCAGTTCCGCGTCGTCGAGGCTCGTGAGGACCGTTACCCCTATGATCCGCGGACGCACGAGGCCCGGGTTCTTGCCCGCCTCGACGAGCGCCCGCTTGGCCTCGCTCATCATCGTGAACCCCCCCGACGCGTGGACGTTCAGGATGTCGACACCGAGCCTGGCCGCCTCGATGGAGGCCTTGGCAACGGTGTTGGGGATGTCGTGGTACTTGAGGTCAAGGAAGACCTTCGAGTTCTTCAGCTTTATGTAGTCCACTATCTTGGGTCCGCACTGGGTAAAGAGCTGCTTGCCCACCTTGAACATGCCCACGTGGTCCTTGAACTCCATAACGAGCTGCTGCGCCTCCTCGAAATGGTCTACATCGAGAGCAAAGATCATTTTTTCCCTGGGGTCCATCGCACTCTCCATCATTGGTTTTGACTTCTCGCGGTTAAGGATTGACAAAACATTTCACGGCAATTAAGAATAACAGCGTGGAACGTGAACACCTGTCAGATATATTGCTCCTCTGCGTTTCTGTTATCTGGGGTGTGAACCTTGTAGCCGTCAAGTACCTTCTTGGCGACCTGTCTCCGGTGAACCTTATACTGGTACGGTTCATCACGGGCAGTCTTCTTTTATTTCTTTTACTCTTTTTTCTGGAAGATGTAAAGGTACCTTCCCGGGATATGTGGAGGCTTACGCTGCTGGGGGCGGTGGGCGTCGCGTTCTATCAGTTCTTTTTCACCTTCGCGTTGAAATACACCTCCGCCGTCAACGTCGGGATCCTGATAAATATGTCCCCCATATACGGGGGCTTTCTGAGCAGTCTCTTCGGCTACGAAAGATTTGTGAAGAAAAGGATCTTCGCCATTATCACCGGATTTGCAGGTGTTTACATTCTCATGACAAAGGGGGACTGGAACGTTCTTGCGCGGGGCGATGTTGCCGGAAATGTTCTCGCGCTCTTCGCCAGCCTTCTCTGGGCCCTTTACACCATACTGTCGAAGCCGCTCCTCGAGAGGCATTCCCCGTTGAAGGTGACGGCCTGGAGCATGACGGCCGGCTCCGTTCTCCTCGGGTTTCTCGTGCCGTCCTTCTTCGATGCGGCGGAACTCGGGCGTCTTTCCATGACGGGCTGGACCGTCATCGTTCTTTCCATCATCTTTTCGACCGTTGTCGCCTTCTTTCTGTGGTACCGGGGGGTCGCAAGGATAGGAGCGTCACGCACGATGATCTACCAGTACTGCGTTCCCGTTTTCGCTGCTCTGGCGGCGTACTTCATTCTCGACGAGACCCTCCATTTCTCCCAACTCATCGGAGGGACGATAATCTTCGTGAGCGTGTACCTGGCGAGGAGATAAAAGAAGGTTTGAAGTTCAAGGGTTCAAGGGAAAAGGCGAGAACAGCACATTTGCGGAGTCAGAGGGTTTTCGACGGAAATCCGTTTTCAGTAGTCTATTCCCTCCACGGGTCCCTTTCCGGTCTGATAGGGGTGGCGGATCTCTTTCATGTCCGTGACCATGTCGGCGACGTCAATAAGCTCGCGGGGCATGTTCCGGCCGGTGAGGACCACGTGAAGGCCGTCCTTTCTATTCCTGAGCGATCGAAGGAACGGCTCCAGGGGGATTAGACCGAGGTTGATGGCATGGGATATCTCGTCGAGAACTACCACGTCGGCACTGCCGGACGCAAGCTCCTTTTCAGCCGCCCGCCATCCCTTTTCAGCGGCCTCACGATGGGGCGCCGGATCGTCACCTTCCCTGAAGAAACCGGCGCCGAAGGCGTGGACCTCGATAAGCGGAGTGGCGTTCCTGTCGAGCATTTGCTCTCCCGATCTCTCGCGGCCTTTGATGAACTGGAAGATGGCTGTTCTTTGCCCGCGGCCGAGCGCGCGAAGGGCTACGCCGAGCGCCGCCGTGGTCTTTCCCTTGCCATCACCGGTAAATACAATGATAAGCCCCTCTTTATCCACCATACCAGTTAATACCATTATTGCGCGGACCGTTGCAACCGCTTGAGCCCCTCGAACCGTTCAAACGCAAAAAACAAACAAGAAACGTCGTGCTTACGGAAGTACACAGAAGGTCTTTCGGGGATGGTGAGTCCCAGAACGCTCAAGCGGTTCAAGCGGCTCAAGCGGCTGCAACGGTCCTCATCCTTTTATGGACCCCATTGGCACGATCTTTGCCACCAGCCGGGAGATTCCCGCCCTGTGGACGACCTCAACCACCTTTGATACGTCCTTGTAGGCCTCGGGCATCTCCTCCGCGAGTGTTGCTTTGCTGGCCGCCCTCACGTAGACACCGCGCTCTTCCATTTCCCTGGTGATCGATCTCCCCCTGGCGGATCTCAGTGCCTGGTTCCGGCTCATGATCCTGCCCGCTCCGTGGCAGGTGCTTCCAAAGGTCTCGTCCATGGCGCGCTGCGTCCCCGCGAGAACATAGGATGCCCTGCCCATGTCCCCGGGAACGAGAACGGGTTGGCCCACTTCCCTGTACCTGTCGGGGACGAGGCGGTGGTGCGGCGGAAACGCCCTCGTGGCTCCCTTCCGGTGAACACAGAGGGTCACATCCTTGCCTTCCACCCGATGTGTTTCCTTCTTGGCGATGTTATGGCACACGTCGTAGACGAGTCCCAAACCAAGCGAAGAGGCGCTTGCGGCGAATACCTCTTCGAATGTCTGGCGGACCCAGTGCGTTATGAGTTGGCGGTTTGCGAAGGCGTAGTTCGCGGCGGCGGCCATCGCCGAGAAATAGCGCCGTCCTTCCGGGGAATTCAGAGGGGCGCAGCACAGCTGCCTGTCGACGAGGGTTATGCCGTATTTCGCGGCGGCGGACAGCATCTGCCGTATCGACTCGTCACAGACCTGGTAGCCGAGACCGCGCGAACCGGTATGGATCATTACGGTGACCTGACCCTGAAAGAGGCCGAAAGCCCGGGCCGCCTCCTCGTCAAATATCTCCGCCACACGGCCCACTTCTACAAAATGGTTCCCGCTGCCGACGGTTCCCAACTGGTCTTTTCCCCGTTCGTACGCCCTGTCGGAAACGGCATCCGGATCGGCGTCATCGAGACAGCCCTGATCCTCGATGTGTTCCAGGTCCGACTGTGTGCCGAAACCGTTCGCTATCGCCCAGCGCGCCCCTTTCTCGAGGACACCTCTCAGTTCACCATGAGAGAGCCTAAAGTCCTTGCGCCGGGAGCCGAGGCCGCTCGGGACATTCCGAAAAAGGCCCTCGACGATGTCCGGCAGTCTTTCTTTCACATCCTTTGCGCTCAGCACGGAGCGCAGGAGACGAACCCCTCAGTTGATGTCGTAGCCGACACCGCCGGGTGAAATGATCCCTTCATCGACGCCGAAGGCCGCGACTCCGCCTATCGGAAACCCGTAACCCCAATGGATATCGGGCACCGCGAGGGATGCCCTGACGATCCCGGGAAGGGTGGCCACGTTCCTGACCTGTTCGATGCTCTCGTCGGTGCCAAGATATCCGAGCAATTCCTCATCGATATAGACGATGCCGTCAACCCGCATCGCCCCGGTCTTCCTCACTATATAACGGTTCTCGTCGAGCTTCTCGAGCTTCCCTTTTTCTTCGCTCATACCTCACCTCCGGAAAAAAAGGTTTCAGGTTCCACGTTAACCAAGGCAGAATCACATTCTTTGGCCTTTGACTCGAAACGCGCAACCCGGAACCCGCAACTGTCTCTTGCCTGAAACCTGAAACGGGTCTTTACACGTCTATTATAATGATAGCCTTGAATCTCCCCTTCTCTTCGGTAATGGCGAACTTGTGGTAGGTGACGGCCTTCAGTTCCACTTCGATGCTGTGCCTGCTTTCGTCGAAGTGCTCGCCCCTCAGAAGGGCGGTGAGGCCTTCTTTTTCAAAAGCGACGGTCACCTCGGCGGGGATAAACCTCTCGACATCCCAGACAAAGAGGAGCTCGTTGAGGAAATTGACGAGAAGCTCCCCATTGCCCGGTACGGTGATCCTTCTTTCAAGCGCCGGCCTGACCTTCCCGCGATCGGTGATGAGCGAGAGCATGGCTGCGGCGGCATTTTCAAAGAGCTCCTTCCTCGAGGCCCCATATACCTCGAGATGGACATCGGCGTCATGGTCGAGGACCTTGAAGGACTCCATGGGGACTCTAGGCTATTTCTTCGGCCTTTGCGTTCTGATCACCTCTTTGATGCTGCGGGTGATCGTGAGCGCGTTGTCGAGCGGTCTCTGCCAGATATTACGCCCGAAGATGAAACCCGACCCTCCTGCCTGAATGCACAGACTGGCCTTGGCGAGGAGGTCTTCGTCCGAGACCATCTCTCCGCCGGCAAAGATCACGGGAACGCCGCCGGTTGTGCCTATGACCCTCTTGATGGCCTCCAGTTGGTCCGTTTCGAAATCGCGGTATGGAGCCGGCACGGCCGGGTTCTTCTTCGGGTTCGGCACGTTCACCTTGATCATGTCGGCACCGAGCTCCGCGGCGACACGGGCGGCATATTCAACGGCGTAGAGACTGTTCTTGCCGCCTTTCGCCTCTATCTCACGGCCCCTCGGGTATGACCACACTATGACGGGAAGGCCTGCCCTGTGGGCCTCTTCGCGAAGGTAGGTGAACTGCTCGATGTCCTCGTCCTGTCTCGGGGAACCGATGTACAGTGTGTACCCCACGGCGATCGCGGACAACTGGAGCGCTTCGTCGATAGTGGCGGTGATGGGAGAGAGCGGTTCGTCGTCCGAGGGGATCTCCGTCTTGCCGTTCATCTTCAGGACAAGGGGCACCTGGTTGTACATGTCCTTGAAGTAACGCCTGGCATTCCCGATGTGCAGGGCAACGGCATTGTACCGCCCTTTCCTTGCGATTTCGATTATGTGCAGGGGGTCCTCGGCGTACCTGGCGTTGAAGAAATCCCGTGGTCCGTGTTCAAGACCCTGGTCGTAGGGCAGTATGATCGTCTTGCCATATGTCTGAAACAAGCCTTGCAGCCGTACGTCTTTCGGTTCCATGTTCCCCTCCTTGGATTAGTTGGTAGAAAGTATAGCATAAAAGAAAGGTGATGGGTGATGGGTAATGGGTTATGGGTCATGGGGAAAGACGGAATATTAGGTCCCCGGTTCCACGGTTTTTTCCTATAACCTATAACCCATCACCTGCATTTTTCATTAAAAGATATTAATTTTTCGCTTGACAGCCCTAGGGGGGGTTGGTATCATTAAAAAAACTTAATTAAGGGAGGTGGAGTGGCGACAATTGTGTATAAGGATGCTAAAAAAAATCTTAAGGAGGCAAGAATGAAGAAGTTAGTATTGGTTATGCTTGCGCTGTTTCTTGTTGTTCCTGTAGTGAGCAACGCAGGCAGCATGACAAGCAGGTACGATGTCACATTCGGCGGCTACGTAAAGT
>LVAA01000155.1 GCA_001603955.1 Syntrophobacterales bacterium Delta_02
GGTTTATTGTCAATCAAATAATATATGGCATTCCTCTTTTCCTTGACATACCTCTTTTTCATGGGCGAAATTATGGAAAACCGATGATGTCCCTGGTTTATCGGCTGTAACTTCCGATCCAACGCACGCAAACAAACGAAGGAGTCGGCATGGAATTTGTGAATACTTTTCGGGACCTTAGGCTTTTTGGAGGAACGCACGCCTGGATCACGCAGGCTTTTATCGTTGTCTTCGCGACGTTATTGATCGCGTTTTTTCAAAAGCTCTTTTTGAAAAAGCTCTCCACTCGTTTCGCACAAAACCGCTTTAGCTGGGATGATGCCATCATGGAGGCTCTGCGCGGTCCGCTCACGCTCCTGATCTCCCTGATCGGCATCACTTTTGCCGCCGAGATCGTGGCAGCCGGAATGAAAACCCCTCTCTTCGCGGCGGCCGTCCCCATCAGGTCCGTCGGGGTCATTATCGCCATCACCTGGTTCCTGATACGCCTGATCAGGTCGGGAGAAGAGAAGATCATCACCCGCAGCAAAATGAAAGGTGAGGAGATCGACCGGACCACCGCGGACGCCATCGGCAAGCTTCTGAGGATCTCCGTCATCGTCACAGCCGGTCTTGTGGTGCTTCAGACGCTCGGATTCAGTGTGTCCGGTGTCCTCGCTTTCGGCGGGGTGGGAGGTCTTGCGATCGGTTTCGCGGCCAAGGACCTCCTCGCCAATTTTTTCGGCGGATTGATGGTCTATCTCGACCGGCCCTTTGTTGTGGGGGACTGGGTGCGGTCGCCGGACCGCAAGATCGAGGGCACTGTTGAGAAGATCGGCTGGCGGCTGTGCGTGATCAGGACCTTCGACAAGCGCCCCCTCTATGTTCCCAATTCCACCTTCGCGACCATCGCCCTGGAAAACCCGTCCCGGATGTCCCATCGCCGGATCTTTGAGACGATCGGGGTCCGCTACGATGACGCGCCGGTCCTGAGGGACATCCTGGACGGGGTCCGCAAGATGCTCGCGGAGCACGAGGAGATCGCCCAGGACCAGCTCATCATGGTCTACTTCAACGAGTATGCGGCTTCATCACTGGACTTCTTCATCTACTGCTTCACCAGAACGACGGTCTGGTCCGAATACCACCGCGTCAAGGAAAACGTGCTCCTCAAGATCATGGACATAATCGTGGCACACGGCGCCCAGGTGGCCTTCCCCACCACGACGCTGGACCTTCCGGAGGGAGCAGAAGACCAAAGAAACCGCTTGAGAGGCTTGAGGGGAAAGACCGAAAAACGGCTTGAGCCGCTTGAGGGGCTTGAGAGTTAAGGAAGGAAAGACGGCTTGAGCGGCTTGAGCGGCTTGAGCGGCTTGAGCGGCTTGAGCGGCTTGACAGCCTGTCGATAAAGTCGCTTCTGTGTCAAGTTGATGTTTTCTCGTCATCCCTCATTCCCCGTCATCCCGGCGGAGGCCGGGATCCAGGAAAGACTGGCAGTGACTGGCCACCGAACGGTAAAAGGTTCGACGGTACCTCTCACATTGCGCTCTTCGGGTATTATCCTTTGCGTGTTCTCCGCTGAATCAGAAGGAAGGAGCTACTGTTACGGATAAAGGCTTGACCCCGAGGACACCCCGTTCATGAGCAGCTCGATCGTCTGCTCGCGGAACTCCAGAAGGTCCCAGCTTTCATCC
>LVAA01000034.1 GCA_001603955.1 Syntrophobacterales bacterium Delta_02
GCTGGCGATGTGTTTCGTCCACGATGCACATCTGTTCGGCAACTTCATCTATTGCAAAACCATTGAAAAAGTGTGGCAAATCGAGGCCGCCGCCGGACTTACCGCGCCGGACGCCGTTTTTACCGGCTACTGGTTCCCGAAGCGCGCCGTTACGGCGGACAATCCGGAGGTACTGGTCAGTTATTACACCTGGCCGGATAGTGACAAATGCGTCATCGTTACTGCCAACCGGAGCGCAAAGCCGTTGACGTACCGCCTCGAATTCGGTCCGGGAATCGTCCCCGGCGACGGTGTCGCCCAAGATTTGTGGAACGGTAAAACCGTGGACCTGAAACAGCCGTTGACTTTGCCGCCGCGCAACTTCAGTTTGTTCCAGCTTCACTGATGCCGGAGGATCAACGGAAGCTTCCGGTTCCACCCCATAGATTTGTCAGGCTTTTCAGCTCGGCCAGAGATGAAATATCTTTTACGGCAGTGCGGTTGAAGGTTAAAGACCTTTAACAAAGCTTCAGATCCAGGCACGGAGAATCTCCAGTCGCAACGAGAACGAAAATTTTCGTCTCGCGCGTTGCATCTTCCGTGAAGTATTCATTTTGCTCGATATTGATTTGAATCCGGGATAGAGTATATTATTCCGGTTCCAAATGGAGAAATGAAAATGAATCAGCGTCGAACTGCCGAAAAAATCGCATTGTCGTTTATAATCCTGATGGGCGTCGTCAGCATGTTTTCGGATATGACGCATGAGGGCGCGGCCAGTATCATCGGCGCCTATCTGAGTCTGGCGGGCGCTTCCGCCGCCATGATCGGCTTTGTCACCGGGCTGGGCGGATTCATTGGCTATTCGCTGCGTATCGTCACTGGAATCTTGGCCGATCGCACCCGGAGTTACTGGCCGATTACTATCGTCGGATACATCGTGGACTGCGCGGCGATTCCGGCGCTCGCCCTGATTCCGAATGGCGGATGGCAGATTGCCTGCATCCTCATCGTTGTTCAGCGGATCGGCAAGGCCGTCAAGAAACCGGCCAAAGACACCCTGTTGTCGTTTGCCGCGGCCCGATACGGTGCGGGAAAAGGCTTTGCCATTCAGGAGGTGCTGGACCAGATCGGGGCGTTCGCCGGCCCGGTTATCCTCTTTTTTGCACTTTTGTTTCAAAGGGGGAGCGACACCTTTTCGGCCTACCGGTTCTGTCTCGCCATTCTTGGCATTCCGGCTTTCATAACCATTCTGCTGCTGTTCTACGCGAAGCGGAAATTTTCCAATCCGGAGAAGTTCGAACCTAAAGCGGAAACGCGCGATAGCGTCGTCCGGGTATCGTCGGCATTCTGGTTTTATATCGTGGGGATTTCTCTTTTCGCGTTCGGATTTCTCGGCTTTCCGCTGATTACCATGCATGTGCTGAAAGCCGGATTGCTCTCGGAAACGACGCTTCCGCTGATCTATGCCGGCGCGATGGCGGTGGACGCGGTCGCCGCGCTCATCTTCGGCTGGCTTTACGACAAATACGGATTGGACATTTTAATGCTTTCGACCCTGCTGGCGGCCCCGTTCGCGCTTTTCGTGTTTCTTACGCAGAGCGCCGCCATGCTCTATCTCGGCGTGGCGTTGTGGGGGATCGGCATGGGGGCGCAGGAATCCATTCTCAAAGCGGCGGTCGTCACCATCATTCCGAAAGAAAAACGGTCCACCGGGTACGGGATTTTCCAGACGTTTTTTGGTGTCGCTTTTTTTCTCGGCTCGTGGCTGGCGGGTTATCTGTACTCCATTTCGATAATCGGGATGATTGCCGTTTCCTGCGGGATGCAGC
>LVAA01000156.1 GCA_001603955.1 Syntrophobacterales bacterium Delta_02
ATCAACAGCATCTGCCGCAAGCGGCCATAGTCGCCGGTGATGGGCAGCGCGGGCACATCCAGTTGTAATTGTAGCTCAATTTCTTTTTTTTGTGCAAGATGCTCTGCGCTGCGCACGGCATCGGATACAATGTCGCACAGGTTCAGCGGCTGCATTTCGATTTTAAATTCGGCATTCTGCAATTTTGAGAGGTCCAGCAAATCGCTAATGAGGCGCTGCAAAAACAAGCTTTCTTTTAGCATTTGGCGGTGATAGTTTTGTATCTGCTCGGGGTCGGTAATGACCCCGTCGCACAGCGCTTCCAGTGAGCCGCGTATCACGGTGACCGGGGTTTTCAGCTCGTGCGAGATATTGGCAACAAAGCTGCGGCGCAGTTCCTCCAGCTTTTCGCTTTCTGCCTGTGCGGCCAGCAGGCGGTCGCTCAGCTGGTCAATGCTGTTTGCCAGCGTACCAATTTCATCTTTTTGCCGCACCTCTGTTTTAGCGGTGTAATCCCCCGCGCTCAGCCGCAGGGCAGAAGCATTCATGCGGCTAAGCGGGCGGGTAAAGCTGACGGCAAGAAACCCGGACAGCAAGACAGCCAGTACCAAAGCAACAGGCAGGGCCGCCGCAAGGGCGCCCACCCCCTGCAATGTTGCACTGCTGGCACTTTCCACCGGTTCGTGCAGCAACACCGCGCCAACGATCACCCCGTTGCTTTGAATGGGGGTGGCCACCGTGAGGGTGGGGGTCTGCAACAGGCTGGTAAAGCCCTCACTGACCGTTGTCGTGCCTTGCAGGGCCTTGGCTACTACCTGCTCGGCATCTGCGGGCAAATCTGCATAATTATAGGTTTGGCCCGCCATTGCACTGCTGGTCATCAGGTTAAAACTAGTATCTACCAGCCACACATCGCTCATCGCAATATCGTCAATAAAGCGCAGGTAGGCACCGGTGCCACCCATGTTACCGCTGCCCATGCCACCGTTGCCGCGCCCTGCGCCACCGCTGTTTTCGGTGGTGGCACCGGGCACGCCGTAACTTGCCAGTGCCCCGGCAATGCTGACAGCACGTGCCTGCAACGCTTCGCGTTCGCTGCTTAAAGTCTCGGCGCGAAATAGCGCAATAAACAGCGCGCCCAGCACCACGGTAAACAGCAGCAGAGCCGCGGCAAAGTAAAGCGCAAGCCTGCGCGCAATACGGCTTTTCATCGGCAATTACTCCTTTTCATCGGGGTCTGCGTCGAATTTGTAGCCCACGCCCCAGATGGTTTTGATCTGCCATGGTGCATGGGGCACCGTGTCCAGCTTGGCCCGCAGGCGTTTGATGTGGGTGTCCACCGTGCGGTTGTCGCCAAAATAGTCGTACCCCCAAAGGCTGTTCAGCAGGTTGTCACGCGAAAACACTTTGTGCTGGTTGGTGGTAAGGGTCCATAAAATCTCAATTTCTTTTTTTGTCAGGGCGACCGGCTGGCCCGCCACTGTGACAATATATTCATCTAAATCAACGGTTAAATCCGCATAGTGAAGCACTTGTTTGTTGGAGCTGCCCCCGCCGCCGATGCGCCGCAGAATGGCACGGATGCGGGCCATTACTTCGCTGGGGGAGAACGGCTTTACAAGGTAGTCGTCTGCCCCAATGTCCAGCCCCATGATCTTTTCAAAGTCTTCGCCTC
>LVAA01000035.1 GCA_001603955.1 Syntrophobacterales bacterium Delta_02
ATGGCCTCCTCGAGGCTGACGCACTTCCACCCGTGATAGACCATACGGGGCACCCTGACAAGCCGGGGATCGTGCTCGCCCACGAAGAACTCGTTGACCTCTCCCCGGGTGGGTGAGCCCTCCCGGTCGTCGTAGAGGACGAGCTTTATCATTCCCCTGACGCAGGCGATGAAGTCGTCCTGCATCCTGTGGTAATGCCATGCCTTCACCACCTGGGGATAGGTGGTCGTCATGTAGACCTGGCCGAACTGAGTGAAGATCTCGTCGTCGCTGCGGAGGATCTCCATCAGCCTGCCCCTTTCGTCGGGAATCACTTTCAACATCTTGATGGCGACGCCGTCTATCATAGCTTCTCTCCCGGGGCCACGTTGTTGGCCCCCGTCTGTGAAACGAGCATGCTGGCGCGAAGAAGGGACTCGAAGGTACCCGCGTCCGTCCACCACCCCTCGAGCATCTCCCAGGTCATCGTACCATTCCCCACATAGGCGTTGTTCACGTCGGTTATCTCGAGCTCGCCCCGTTCGGACGGTTTGAGGGTCTTCACGATGTCAAAAACGGTTGCGTCGTAAAGGTAGATGCCGATAACGGCGAGGTTGCTCCGGGGATTCTTCGGTTTCTCAATGATGTTGACGAGCCTGCCGTCCGTGATCTCGGCTACGCCAAACCTCTCCGGATCGGGGACTTCCTTGAGCATGATCTTCGCACCCCTCTTCTGCTCTTCGAAATCGCGAACCGCCTTGATGATGTTCCTTTCGATGATATTGTCGCCAAGGACGACGCAGATGGATTCCCCGTCGGCAAAATACTCCGCCAGGGACAGGGCGTCGGCAATGCCGCCTTCCCCTTCCTGGTAGGTGTAGTTGAGATGCTTGAGCCCGAAGTCTTTTCCGTTACCCATGAGGCGCAGGAAATCACCCGCGTGATTGCCGCCCGTCACGATCATGATGTCCGTTATGCCCGCGTTGATGAGGGTCTCTATGGGATAGTAGATCATGGGCTTGTCGTACACGGGCAGAAGATGCTTGTTCGTTATCCGCGTGAGAGGAGCGAGACGCGATCCCAGACCGCCTGCCAGTATGATACCCTTCATGTTAGCCCTCCTCCTTCTATCGGGATGTGATGCCGGTGAGATCGAAGGAGAGCTTGAAGCTCGTGTCCCTCGGCCTCTTGGTCTGCGACAGAGACAGCGCCACGGACCAGCAACCCGGTTTGTATCTCAGGCGATATTCCGTGTCGATCCACTCCTGATCCATGAACGTGTACCGTATGTTGTAGCCTCCTTCAAAGACCCAGTAAGCTGCGAACATCTCCACGAAGATATCGTTGTTGAGCCCTGAGTTGTAGTTATGAGCCACGACAGCGCTGTAGACGCCGGGAATGAGGTACGTCAGACTGTTCCTCAACGTCTTCGCGCCTTCGCCGTAAACGCTGAAAACGCTCTCGTGGGCAAAGCTGAGGTAGTCTATCGGCGACAGCGTGAATTTCAGGTCGATGTCGGAAAAGCGCGATCCCGAACCTTTGTAGATCTCCGACTCCTTGAGGTTGCCCGAAATGCCATAGGTCTGGGAGACCTCGAAAAAGGACATCTCCCTCCTGAAACCGGTCTCCCCTGAGGTATCGTAAAGATAATGGTTGATCGAATAGGTGATCGCGTTCGTCTGGTTTATACTGTCATAGGCGTCTATCTTGGGCGTGTCCTTGTAGCCGGTGCCGGGGATGAAAGTATACCTGACATTGGGCCTGAAGATGCTTTGCATGGATTCCAGCCAGGACCACCCGGTATTGTAGCCCCGCATGAACTGCATGTTGGCGTCACCGTCAAAGCGGAAGGTCTGGCGGTAGTTGCTGTTGCCTCCCGTACTGTCGCTGCGGTTCACCGCGTAGCCCGTCTCGTAGAGAGTACCGCTGAGAAGTGTGTTCAAGCCCTTGAAGGAGTATGGCAGCCTCAACGACGGGTCGACGGCGAGGCGCGTATAGGTTCCCCCCGTGTCGCGATAGAAATTGGTCAGGGAGCTGTTGAGGTCGAGGTACATCTTTCCGCCGAAGACCGGTATGTATTCGGTGAAGTAGGTCACCTCGGGATAATACTGGAACAACGTGCCGTTGTCCCTCATGAGAAGGTTCCTGAACTGGGTGACCCCGCCGGTAAGGAGGGACCGGGGCAGGGGCTTCTCGACAAAGACCGTCGACTTGAGCTGGCTCTCGCTCCTTTCCTGTATGGACTGCCCGAAGTCCTTGAGATAATCGTTGTCGAAGACATGCCATATGCTGGCCTTGAACTGAAGGTCATTGAAGAACACCTGCTGGTGTTTCGCCTTCACCTGGTATCGTGTGTGCCCGTAGTCGCTGTCGTCGATTATGTTGCCTTCCAGCTCTCCCCTAAGGTCTTCTCTCAAGGCATACCGGAACTCGGTACCGAAGTTGACGCCCCTCTTTTCGATGTACTCGGCGGACATGGTGGCGTCCTTGTCCTTTGAAATGGCCCAGAAATAGGACAGCTTGAACTTGGCTCCATCCGCCGAAGAGAGCGCCATCCCCGGTATGAGAAATCCCGACTGTCTCTCCGCCTTGACGGGAAAGATCCCCCAGGGTATATAGAAGACGGGGACGCCGAGGATGTGGAACGTGGTGGATTTCGTCTTGGCGTACCCTTCGACGGTGATGTCCACCTCGTCGGAGGTGAACGTCCATTCCGGCTTGTCCCAGCCGCAGGTGGTGAATTTCCCTTTCTTGATCTTGTACTGGGATTCCCCGGTCTTCTCTATCTCGGCGCCGTTGATATAGACGTTGCCCGTCTTAATGAACACCCGCGCCTTCTCCAAGGTCCCCTTCTTGGTCTCGAGATTGAGTTGCATTTGCTCGCATTCGATCCGGTCTCCCAGGTCCTCGTAAATGACGTTGCCCTCGGCGGTGACGTCGCGCGTGTTGTCGTCGAGGAAAACGTAATCCGCGAAAAGGGTGCGCGTCGCCTCCCTGACCTCGACGTTCCCGCGGGCCGTGTAAGTGTTGGCCGCGCGGTCATGTTCCACCTGGTCGGCGATGATCTGCACGGGGCCCTTCACGTCCCCGCTGCGGACACCGATCTGCTGTCCAGGAGATACCAGCGGCAAAAACAAGACGAACATCATCGTAATGACAAGGATCCTAGAATATCTCATTGACGGCCCGTTTGGCCTCTCCGATCGTATAAAGTGAGCCCGTGACAAGGATGAGGTCCCCGTCCCCGGCAAGTTGCCGCGCCTTCCTGAGGGCGCTTCTCGTATCCTTCATGACAATGGGATCGCGAATGAGGCCCCTCATGCTCTCCGCCTCCAGGGCGCGCTCCGTGTTCGGCTGCGTGAGTATGGCGAGATCGACACAGCCGTTCATGACCTCGAGCATCCTCCCGTACTGCTTGTCCCGCATGACACCGAAGACGAGAACCTTCCTGCGGTCCCTGTAGCGGGAGCGAAGGAACCTCGTCAACGCGCGTACACCGGAAAGGTTATGCGCGCCGTCGAGGATGACAAGCGGCCGCTCGCGCACCGTTTCCAGCCGTCCCTGCCATCTCACCGACGCCAGCGCGTCTCTCGCATGACCCTCTCCGACGCGAAACCCGCGCCGGGAAAGTGATTCGACGGCACACAGCGCGAGGGCAGCATTGGTAAGCTGATGGTCCCCCTCGAGGTTGAGGGCGATATCGTCGCAATCCCAGCCGACCCCGCGGTAGGAGAAACGTCTTTCGCCCTTCTTCCTGCAAAGGAAATCCCTTCCCAGCACGTGGATCGGGCTGGCAAGCTCACGGGCCCTCGCCGCGAGCACCTCGAGGGCCTTGCCCCGGACGCCCGTTATCAGGGGAACGCCCTTTTTTATGATACCTGCCTTTTCGCCCGCGATCTTGCCGATGGTCCCTCCCAGTTCCTTCATGTGGTCAAAAGCGACGTTCGTGATGACCGTTGTCAGCGGCTCTATAACATTCGTGGAATCCAGTCTTCCACCGAGGCCCGTCTCCACGACGGCGATGTCGACCTTTTCCCTCCGGAAATGCTCGAAGGCGAGGGCCGTCGTGAAATCGAAGTAGGTATAGAAGGGACCCGATCCGTTCCGATGCGCCCTGTTACGGATGTGCTCCGCGAGAAAGGCCACCTCATCCTCCGTGATCTCTTCCTCGTTGACGGTGATGCGTTCCGTAAAGGATACCAGGTGGGGCGATGTGTATTTGCCGACCCGGTATCCCGCCGCTCTGAGCATACAGGAGATCATCGTGGCAACGGAACCCTTGCCGTTGGTCCCGGCCACGTGGACCGTCGTTAAGGACCTGTGAGGGTCGCCTATTGTACCGAGAAGCCGGGTAATATTCTCCAGTCCGAAAACGGAGCCGAATCTCTCCAGGCCGGAAAGATACTCCAGTGAGCTTTCATAGCAGGCATCATTCATGCGATCAGGGACAGCAGCGTATGAAGTGTCTGTTTCAGCTCTTTACGCGAGGAGATCATGTCGATCATGCCGTGTTCCAGAAGGTACTCCGCCCGCTGAAAGCCCGGAGGCAGCTTGGCCTTGATGGTCTCCTTGATCACTCTTTCCCCGGCAAAACCGATCATCGCCTTCGGTTCGGCGATGATGATGTCGCCCAGCATTCCCATGCTCGCCGAGACACCACCGAGGGTGGGATCGGTGAGGACCGTTATATAGGGGACGCCGTTGCTCTTCACGTGATAGATGGCTCCGGAAACCTTGGACATCTGCATGAGCGACATGATGCCTTCCTGCATCCTGGCACCGCCGGACGAGCAAAAGAGGATGACCGGCGTCTTTTGCCTTGCCCCTTCCTCAAGGGTCCTGGCAATCTTCTCGCCCACAACGCTTCCCAGGCTGCCGCCCATAAACTTGAAATCGAAAATGGCGGTGAGGACGGGGATGCCGCCTATCTTGGCACTGCCGCACATGAGGGCGTCGGGCCGCCTTGCTGTCTCCTGCGTCTCGACGAGTCTCGTCTTGTATGGCTTCGTGTCCTTGAACTTCAGGAAGTCCACGGGCTCCACTTTTTCATAGAACTCGGTGAAACTGCCCCTGTCGAAGGTCAATGCTATCCTGTTCTCAACAGAGATGGGGAAATGGTAAAAGCACTTGGGGCAGACATGGAGGTTGCGCTCGACCTCTTTCCTGTAGAGGAGTTCCTGACAGGAGTTGCATTTTCTCCAGAGCGATTCTTCTTTCTCCGCCTTGGAGATCTCCTTCTGGATATTGATCTCACGGTAGGGTTTCTTCTCTTTATCCCTTTTTTTGAATAATCCCATTACTTTTCCTGTTGAATTTTTGTTGAAAAACTACCAAAATAAGTATGGCCATGTCAATAGAAAGGGTCACCATAGAATCGGACCAGAATATCGAGGGAATGCTCCGCCGGCAGAGCAGGAAAGCAGGCGTGGTCATATGCCATCCCCACCCTCTCTATGGCGGGAACATGTACAACAACGTTGTCAGCGCCATCGAGGACGGCTACGCCGCCCAGGGCTTCACGACCCTCATCTTCAATTTCCGCGGCGTGGGGGACAGCAAGGGCGAATACGACGAGGGTGACGGAGAGGTGCGTGACGCCACCGCCGCATACGGGGTTCTGAAAGAACACCTCGACAACGACGCGCATATCACCCTTGCCGGCTATTCCTTCGGCGCCTGGGTCATCAGCAGGTCAGCCCTTGAAATAGACAGGTTCGACAGTCTTTTTCTCGTGTCATTTCCCTGTCTCATATACAAGTATGAGTACCTGAAGAAATTCAACAAGGAGATCATAATCGTTGGCGGCACCTATGACGACATAGCCCCCATGGACGATCTCTACGACCTCTACAAGGGCCTCACCACCCTGGACAAGCACCTGAAGGTCATCGATACAACCCATTTCTACGCCGGAAAAGAAACCGAGCTCATAGACTTCATCAAGGAAACGATACCGAAAAGATAGAAGACAGACCCGGACGAGACCTTCTTAACCCTTCGCTCCTCCTTCCGATAATTGAGGTATGATCATCGTTAAAGCAATGATCCTCATCTGCATGGTCGTCGTTCTGGGCGCTATCTGCCTGGGACGGTTGTTCCAGCCCATAGTGAGAAAGGACAGGGACTAGCCGGCCGCGATGGGCGACCGGGCGGGACAGGGGTGTCCTTAAGGTAGCGGCAGGCGGAACCTTTCCGACAGGTCCCGCACGAGCGGCACGGGCTGCAGGACATGCCGGCATGACATTTCCTGCCATCCCGGCGGACCTCCGGTCCGTCGTCCCTGTTTTCTTCATTCTTCTTGAATAGATACCCCACTGTATGCTAATTTGATTGTCAGAATCCAGCGGGTTTACGGCAGCCTGAAACGTGGAACATTTCCCGAACACAAGAAAACGTCCCAAGGTAACCGGCCCGGCCGGATTACTTTCTATCTCAGCAAGGATTGTTTTGCCATGGATTATAAAGACACACTGAACCTCCCCAAGACGCCCTTTCCGATGAGAGGCAACCTGCCCGTCAAGGAAAAGGACATGCTTGCCCGCTGGCAAGAGATCGACCTCTACCGGAAGCTCACCGAGGCGCGGAAAGACAGCCCCGCCTTCATACTCCACGACGGCCCCCCCTACGCCAACGGAAACATCCACCTGGGGACGGCCCTCAACAAGCTCCTCAAGGACATCATCATCAAGGCAAAGTTCATGACAGGCCACAGGGCGGACTATATCCCGGGATGGGACTGCCACGGCCTGCCCATAGAACACCAGGTAGAGAAGAACGTCAAGCAAAAGAAGCTCGAGCTCTCCAAGCTGGAGACCCGGAAGGAATGCAGGGCCTATGCGCGGCAGTTCATCGACATCCAGCGGGAGGAGTTCAGGCGCCTCGGCGGCATCGGCGACTGGGAGCATCCCTATATCACCATGGACTTCGACTACCAGGCGACGATCATCGAAGAGGCGGCGAAGTTCTTCCTCCGCGGCGAGGTCTACCGGAAGAAAAAGCCCGTCTACTGGTGCCTCAACTGCGAGACAGCCCTCGCCGAGGCCGAGATCGAATACGACACCAAGAGGTCCAGTTCCATATACGTCAAGTTCCCCTACACGGGCCAGAGAGAACCGGTCTTTGCCGGATATCCCGACAAACCCGTCTACATGCTGATCTGGACGACCACACCCTGGACGCTTCCCGCAAACCTGGCCATCGCCGTCCATCCCGATTTTACCTACGTCTCCGTGGAGACGGACAAAGAGGTCTACATTGTCCTCAAAGACCTCCTCGAGGACATCATGAAGCGTGCAGGGATAACGGGATACCGTATTATCGGGGAGATAAGCCCCCCGACGCTTCGGGAGCTCACGTTCAAACATCCCTTCATCGACCGGCAGTCCGTCATCGTCTTCGCAGACTACGTCGCCGCCGATACGGGGACGGGCGCTGTACACACCGCGCCGGGCCATGGCGAGGAAGACTACGAGACGGGACTTGAGTACGGCCTCGACATCTATTCCCCCGTCAACGAAAAGGGTGCCTTCATAGAAGAGGTGGAGTTCTTCAAGGGCATGAACGTCTGGGAGGCCAATCCGAAGGTCATCGAGAAACTGAAGGAACTGGGGCTCCTCCTCCACACGGAAGAAATCGAGCACTCCTACCCCCATTGCTGGCGCTGCAAGAAACCCGTCATATTCCGGGCGACGGAGCAGTGGTTCGTCTCCATGGACAGTCACGGGCTGAGACAAAAGGCCCTGGGCGAGATCGACAGGACGCGGTGGATCCCTTCGTGGGGCCGCGACAGGATCTACAACATGCTTTCCGTCCGTCCCGACTGGTGCATCTCCCGGCAGCGCACCTGGGGCATCCCGATCACCATTTTCTACTGCGAAAAATGCCGTGAACCCTTCTGGAGCGAAGGGTCCTTCGCGCGTGTCGTCGAGGCCGTGAGACAATCCGGAGCGGACGTATGGTTCGAAAAGGAAGCGACCCACTTCCTGCCCGACGGCGCGAAGTGCAGCCACTGCGGCAACACGGCCTTTTCCAAGGAACAGGACATCCTCGACGTATGGTTCGATTCGGGTGTGAGCTGGGCGGCCGTCTGCAAGAAAAGACCGGAGTTGAAATACCCCGCCGACCTCTATCTCGAGGGCAGCGACCAGCATCGGGGATGGTTCCACAGCTCTTTGCTCACCTCCGTGGGCAATGAAGGTCATGCCCCTTACAAGGCGGTGTTGACACACGGTTTCGTCGTGGACGGCTCGGGCAGAAAGATGTCCAAGTCCCTGGGGAACGTCATCGCCCCCAACGAGGTCATCGAGAAATTCGGCGCCGAGATACTGCGCCTGTGGGTCACCTACGAAGACTACCGCGACGATATCAAGATATCCAAGGATATCATCAACCGCCTCGTGGAGACATACCGCCGGATCCGCAACACCCTGCGGTTCCTCCACGCGAACATCAACGAGGACTTCGAGCCGGGCCGCGACACCGTCCCCTACGAAGGGCTCTCCCTCCTCGACAGGTGGCTCCTGTCGCGGCTTGCGAGGCTCATCGACCGTGTCAGGGAATCTTATGACAATTATACCCTGCACTCCATCTACCACGCGGTCCACAATTTTTGCACCGTCGACCTCAGCGCTCTCTATCTGGACATCGTCAAGGACAGGATCTACGTGGAACACAGGGACGCCCGGAAACGAAGGGCATCCCAGACGGTCATCTACGAAACGCTCCTTGCCCTGGTCAAGCTCATAGCGCCCGTTCTTTCCTCCACGGCGGACGAGATGTGGTCCTATCTCAAGGGCTACGTCGATGAGCAGAGCGTTTTCCTGGCACAGTTCCCCACCACGAACAGGGACCTCATCAACGAGGCCATCGAGGAGAAGTGGGAAAGGATCTGGAAGATCAGGGAGCTCGCCAACAAGAAGATCGAGGAGAAGCGCACCGCAAAGGAGATCGGCCATTCTCTCGACACTAAGGTCATCATAGACGCCCCCGAGGAGGATCACGCGGCGCTCATGGAGTTGGGCGACGAGCTCAAGGACGTCTTCATTGTCTCGCAGATAGAGGTCCGCAAGGCCGCCGGGCTCGATGTGACCGTCGTCAGGGCCGAGGGCGACAAGTGCGAGCGGTGCTGGCAATACGATACGAACATTCTTAGGGACGGGAAGTTCCCGAACGTGTGCAAGCGATGCGCCGATACCCTTTCTTTGCTCTAATACCGGTCATCTTCGCCCTGGACAGGTTCACGAAGGCGCTCATCATGGGAAATCTCCCCGTGATGAGCGAGATGAAGGTGACATCTTTCCTCTCCATCGTCCACGTGAGGAACCTGGGAGGTGTCTTCGGCGTCCTCAACGACAGCGGATATGCCAAATACATCTTCACCGTGGTGCCCGTCCTGGTCGCCGCCGCCTTAATATACATCCTCATCCGGTACGCGATGAGAAAGGCGAAGACCTTCGCGCTGTGCCTCATCCTTGCCGGCGCCCTGGGCAACATATATGACCGCATATTCTACGGAAGCGTCGTCGACTTCCTTGACTTCCACTACGGGAAGTATCACTGGCCCGCCTTCAATGTGGCCGATATCGCTCTCTCCATCGGTATAGGCCTTCTCATCCTCCTGGAATTGACCGAGGTAAAGGGGAAGCAACCCGCCCGCTGACACCGTACGTCCACACGGCACTCTGGGGCCGGAAGCGAGAACGGTATGGATGATATCCTGCTAGAAGAAAAAAAGCTCAGAAGGCTTCGTTTTGTGGTCGATTTCGCGCTCGAGTTCATCCGCACCCAAGACATTTCCCAAGACCACGCCATACGCATCGTCGAAGGGGTCCGCAAACACGCGCTCAACCTCTTCCCCGGAAAAGAGGAAACCTTCGACATCATCTACGCCCCCCGCTTCAAAAGAACGCTGAACGAGAAGTACAAAAGGGACTGATAAGACAGCTTGAACCGATCGAACCGTTTGAGCAGCTTGAACGGAAAAGATACTGTAGCTACCTGCTCTTTTTAACGTTCGAGCGGTTCAAGCTGTTCAAGCGGCTGCAACCGTCTTTACTTCTTGAATATCTTTTTTATCCCTTCGCCGATGCTCCCTATGCCCTCGCCTACCTTTTTGGTGCCTTCGGCGCCGAGGCCGAAGACCGACTCCCCGATGTCCTTTATGGAAAAGCCCAGCTTATCGGCGATGCCGAAGGAGAGTCTGCTTACGAAACTCTCCGCGATGTTGAACCTTGGATTATCGAGATCGCCCGAAATAACGAAATCAAAGGGGATCCGCTCCCCACTCTTCTTCAGGAAGGCCACCACAAGCGCGACGGGCACACCCATGAACCTGTCGCCCGGACCGGATGCGCTCCCGAATTCCAAGCCCTTGAGCACCCCCTTTCCCGGCGCCTGGATCCTGCGGGAAACGATCTTTGCCCGCACGTCGAGATCGAGAAACCCTTTCGTGACATTCACGTTCTGGCTTCCGTGGTAGTACGGTTTGAAGTGAGTGATGTCAAGCTCCCTCACCGAGGCCACGCACTCCATGTCTCTGCTCCGAAACCTGATCTTGCCTTCGCTCTTCACGCTCGCCGTACTTCTGCCCTCGGGAATGACGGCCTTGAGGGTGTAACGTGTGAGATCGTTCGTGAAAGGTACCGTGAGGTTGCGCACTTCCGCGTTTATGTTCCGCGCCCTTGTCATCACCGGAACCTTCGGCGACTTGCGGTCGAGATAGTCCACGGACCCGTTGACGATGACAATCTTCTTGAGTATTACCGGCGTCCGCTCTCCTTCGGGCCGGCGGGTCCCGTCCTTCTTCTTCACGCCTCCCCGTTCTCTTTTATCACCCCCCGGAAAGGCAGGATTTACAAGATCGCCCTTCGCGTCGACCTCGACATACATATAGGGTTTTTCCACGCGGACGCTGGAAATAACGTACTTCTTCCTGAGAAGACCCATGAAGCTGGCCCTGACAACAACGTTCTCAACCTTTATCACCTGTCTGCCGGCCCTGTTCCGCATTGCAATATCGCGAACATGGACGCTTCCCCATTTCAGCTCGATGCTCCCTATCGAGAAATCTTCACCCAGGGCTTCCTGGATACCGCTCCTGGCGATGACATTCGCATATTTGACGAGAAAGATGGCCGCGATCAGGATAAGACAAAGAACCACCGTGGAAGAGATGACAAATACCCTGAACCCTCTGAGCTTGACCATCATTTTTCCATCCTTGTCGAAATATTCTATACTAGTATACAGAACGGGGAGCCGGAAGGAAAGACGGGAGAACACCGCGGCTTCCCGCAACCGGAAAAGGAGGCCCTTCATGTCCGTTCTATTTGAATTCGCAATGTTTCCCACAGACAAGGGTGAGAGCGTCAGCGCCTTCGTGTCGAGGCTCCTCAAGGTCATCGACCAGGGCGCGGCCGCCTACCGCCTCACCCCGATGGGCACCGTCGTAGAGACAGACACCATGGACGAGGCCCTGTCCATTATCAAGACATGCTACGAACAGCTGGAACCCGACTGCGGCCGCATCTATTCCACGGTCAAGTTCGACATCCGCAAGGGCGCCTCAGGCAGACTGGAAGGCAAAATAGCCTCGGTCGAAGAAAAGGTAGGGAAGAAACTGAAAACCTGAAAAGATGGTTGCAGCCGCTTGAACCGCTTGAGCCGCTTGAACGGAAAAGAAAAGACGTAACAACCCGAATGGCCTGCACGTTTCTAACGTTAAGACCGGGGAGGCCTGCTTTTGTCCGGCAAGAACTGCGAGAACAGGGATATGGCGCAGTAACCTGTGACGCGACGCAATGAACATGGCCGCCCCTTTTTCCGTGACCTACCCTGAATTCTCATCTTCGCTGCGGGCCTTTGTCAGGAAAGGAAATCACTTGACAGCTCAACGCGGGGGAAGCGTAAAATAGAACAGCAGTGACACATTCCGGGAGGCATCATGGGTATGAGCTTCAACCCTTCAAAGGTCATCGCCGTGGGACTCAATTACAGTGACCACGCCAGGGAGCTGAAAATGGACCTTCCCGGCTATCCACTCATCTTCATGAAACCGTCCACATCGGTCATCGGCGACGGCGACACCATCGTGTTCCCCGACCAGACGCAGGAGCTGCATTATGAAGGAGAACTGGGCATCGTCATGGCCAAACGGGCGCGCAACGTCCCTGTCGGCGAGGCCCGCGATTTCATTGCCGGATTCACATGCGCCAACGACGTGACCGCGAGGGACCTCCAGCGAATGGACGGCCAGTGGACACGGGCGAAATCCTTCGACACCTTCTGTCCCCTGGGACCGCGGATCGTCAGTGACATAGACCCGACCGCCCTCAGGATCATGACGCGCGTGAACGGCGAGGTGAAGCAGCAATCGACCACGGCCAACATGATCTTCAACGTCTATGACCTGGTTTCATTCATCTCGGGAATAATGACCCTGCTCCCCGGCGACGTCATCATTACCGGAACACCTCCCGGGGTAGGCTCCCTTCTCCCCGGGGACACCGTCGAGGTGGAGATCGAGGGCATAGGAATCCTTACGAACACGGTCACGGCCGCCGTGCCGTGAATACCCTGACCGCCGGGACCGAAACCGGCGTCATTGAACCCAAGGAGCAACCATGGACAATATCACGTTTGACGATTTCATCAAAGTCGATCTGAGGGTGGCCGAGATAAAGGCCTGCGAGGATATCGAGGGAGCGGACAAGCTCTACAAGCTGACCATCGACATGGGCGAAGAACGCCTGATCGTCGCCGGTATCAAGCAATACTACACGAAGGAAGAACTGACAGGGAAGAAGATCGCCGTTGTGGCGAACCTCGAGCCCCGCAAGCTCCGGGGCATCTTGTCCCACGGCATGCTTCTCGCCGCCTCCAACGAAGACAAGTCCTCCGTCGTCCTTCTGACACTCGACAAGGCCATACCGAACGGCAGCAAGATATCCTGAACAGGGGATGATCCAGCACATTTTCCTTTTCCTGGCAGGCCTCGCCCTTTTCCTCTTGGGCATGCTCAAGCTGAGCGAGCAGATGCAGCGGGTATTCAGCTCCCGGATACGGGAGTATATCCGTTTTTCCGTCAGGAAACCCTTTTACGGGCTGATCACGGGACTCGTGACCACGATTTTCTTTCAGAGCAGTTCGGCGACGATGCTGCTCACCATGGGACTTGTCAGCGCAGGACTCGTGAGCTTCTATCATTCACTGGGGATCATTCTCGGCGCCGACATCGGGACAACGCTCACCGTACAGCTCGTCGTCTGGAAGGTGACGGACATATCCCCCCTTTTCCTCTTCAGCGGGATCGTGCTGTACTTTCTCGGCAAGGACCGAGCGAGAACCGTCGGTGAGGCGCTTCTCTATTTCGGCACCATATTCTACGGCCTGAGCCTCATCGGAGACGCGGCGGCCCCGCTCAAGGCGAGTCCCGTCTTCAGCCGCTATTTCCTTTCCACGCAGAATCCCCTGATGGCTCTCCTCATAGGTCTCGTCTTCACGGGGATCGTCCAGGCATCGGCCATCCCCATCAGCATGCTCGTCATGCTCGGCATGCAGGGGCTCATGTCCATAGACAATGCCGTCCCCATAGTCATCGGCGCGAACGTCGGCACCACGGTGACGGCCCTCATCGGCAGCCTGGCGAGCGATGTCAACGGCAGAAGGACCGCGATCGCGCACCTTATCTTCAAGTGTTCCGGCGCTCTCCTGTGCATGGCGTTCCTGTCGCCCTTCATCACAACGTTAAAGGCAATGTCATCGAGCATCGCCCAGCAGGTGGCGCTCTGCCATTTTCTTTTCAATATCTTCGTCGTCTTCATCTTCATGTTTTTCCTCACTCCTTTTTCGAACGCCATCCGCAGGGTCCTCCCCGGGGAACATGCCGTCATCGCCATGTGGCCGGAATACCTGGACACAAAACGTCTCGGCAGTCCCGACATGGCCCTTGCCTGCGTCAGGAACGAGCTGAAACGGCAGATCGCGCTGGCGCAGCGGATGCTCCTGGAATCCCTGGAGTTGTTCATCTCTTACAAAAGGAACAAGCGGCAGAACGTCATGTACATGGAACTCGTGATGGACAACCTCCAGGCCGAGATCACGACATATCTCTGGGGTATCTCCTGCGGCGCCCTTTCACAGTCCCTCACGAAAAAACTCTTCGCCTTCTCCTCCTTCGCCTATGATATCGAACGCATGGGAGACCGTTCCGTTAACCTCGGTGAACTGGCGGAACAGAAGTTCAAGCGCAGGGCTCATTTCACCCCGGCCGCCAACGAGGAGCTTCGGGACATAGGCACCCTGGTGCTGGACAACCTCGCGGACGCCGGCCGGCTGATCGAGAAGAAGGATGTCGCACTTGTGCGCGTCGTTATCGAGCGGGAACGCAGGATAGACGTAAAGATCAGGAAGGCGACGGGTAACCACCTTGAGCGGTTCTACAAGAAACTCTGCCTCGCCGAGGCGGGACCCATATATGTGGATGTCCTCGTCAACCTGGAACACATATCAAACCACTGCCTCGTGATCGCCCAGCTCACGGACGAGTTGGAAGAAGACTAAAACAAACCGTTGAAACCGCTTGAACAGCTTGAGCCGCTTGAACGCTAAAAGAAGAAGAGGTTTCTTCGGTTTCTTAACGTTCAAACGGTTTAAGCGGCTCTAACGGTTCAAGCGGTGTCTTTTATGTTATAATGGGTGAAAAAAGGAGGACCGCATGGCCGAGGCCAAACTCGAGATAGACGGCATGAGCTGCCAGCATTGCGTCATGGCGGTGAAGAAGGCCCTCGGCGGCGTCGCCGGGGTTGACTCGAGCGATGTGGAGATCGGAAGCGCCGTCGTCAGGTACGATGACGGCAAGGCAAGCCGCAAGGACCTGGAAGCGGCCATCGAGAAGGCGGGGTTCTCCGTCAAACGTTAAAAAAAGGAACAGTTGCGGGAAGCGGGGTAAAGCAGGTCATGGATGAGCTGATCAGGGCGATCGACAGCGCCCAGGATCTCGAGAAGAAGGTGGAATATTACTTCACCCTCGCGGGCGATGAGAGGGTTTCCCTGCTCAAAGACCTCGGGGAGCAAAGGAACGAGGAGACCGGCGTTCTTCTCAATGCCATCTACCTCCAGGAAACGGACAAGGAGATCCGCAAACTTATCCGCAAGACCATATTCCGCCTGAGGTCATCGGGCGTGAAGGTAGAAGAGCTCCGCCCGGAGGGCGAATCCGTTCTCAGGAAGGTGGAGGAGGTACGGGTCAATATGGGCTTCCTGACAAACTTCGACCATGCCGGTTCCCGGATGGTCATGGCGGCGTACGAGGTCAGGAAGAACACCTTCGTCTTTCTCAATGGCGATCTCCATTTCCGTGAAGGCCTGCGCGAGCTCATGAGCTCGCCGGTGGACAGGAGGTCCCTCGAGCAGATCGTGGCCACCTACAGGGACAATACGAAAGAACCGGCCTTCCTCGTCGAGGTATCCCCAGCCTACGCGGCGTTCATCGTCGAGGAAGGTGCGAAACTGTCCGGTCGTTTCACGGACGCCATAGGGTCCCTTAAGTCCTTTGTCGCTCAACTGAAAGATTCCGTTCACAAGCCGGACGACATCCACTCCCTCCGCGTGGCAGACGACGTCGTTCCCCTGCCCCTCCACGATGTTCTCAGGCACGAGATCTTCACGCCTTTCTCCCTCTCCTGGGAAGGCATCGAAGAGGACCGCAAGTCCTACCTCTCGACGGGAGGGTCCACGATCGTCCTGCCCCAACACATGATGGAAGAAAAAAAGGAGACCTACCTCAGGGACCTCATGGGGCGCCATGATATCGCGTCACAGGCGCCTCTTTTCAAACGCCTCCTCGAGGACTACGCCTATCTCTTCCACTGCATCGGCGATCACGCGCGGTACCGGGGGACGCTCTCGATCATTCGGGACACAACGGCCCTCGATCACGCTCTTTCCTTCTTTGTGAGAAAGAGCCTGGAGGCCCGGCAGGAGTTTCCTGCCGGAGGCGACCTCATAATCGATCCTTATGGCTAGATTCATCCTCAAAGACCCATTCTACAAGAAAGCAAAGCAGGAAGGGTTCCGTGCAAGGAGCGCGTACAAGCTCAAGGAGATCGAGGACAGGTTCCATCTCGTGCGCAAAGGGAATACCGTTCTGGACCTCGGGTGTTCGCCGGGGAGCTTCCTCCAGGTCCTCGCCGGGATGGTCGGCGAGAAGGGGACCGTCATCGGCATCGACATCCTGCCGACCCCGCCTCTCCCCCTCACGAATGTCACCACCGTAGAGGCAGACATACGGGAGACGGATGTCCTGGACCTTCTGAAGCGCTTCTCCCTCTCCGCCGTCGACGCCGTCACCTGCGACATAGCGCCCAACCTCTCGGGGATCCGCGACGTGGATGACGCGCGCATCGAAGAGCTCTTCGCCAGTGTCCTCAAGGTCGTCGACGAGGCCCTCAAACCCGGCGGCCACTTCATCATCAAGTCTTTCTCGACGGGCGTTCAGAAGCGTATTGCGGCCGAGCTCCAGATGCGCTTCCGCAAGGTCTCCCAGTACAAACCGGCTGCCTCCCGAAGCGTGAGCTCCGAGGTGTTCTTCGTGTGCGCGGGGAAGAAAGAGACCGTCGCAGGTCGCAAGTCTCAGGTCACAGGCTAGAAGGGGCCCGGACTTCAGTCAACAGGGGTCAGGGAGCAGCAAGTTTTTTCGGCCTTTTTTGCCTTTAGGCTTGCGACCTGGGACTTGCGACCTGGGACAGTCCTTGGCCTGCGACGTGAGGCGTTAGCCTCACCTGCTTTCCAGCATCTCTTTCAACTTCACATAGTCCGGCTTGCCGGTGCCCAGCTTCGGCAGTTCCTTCATGTAGATGATCTCACGGGGGAAGGTCAGATCGGAATGGCCTTTTTCCCGGAGGACGTCGCGGACCTTCCTCAAGTCCGCGTCCCTGGCGTTCGTCACGAGGACGAGTCTTTCTCCCTTGCGCTCGTCGGAGACGGCCATGACGGCAAGCTCCCGCCGCACGCCGAATACGCCGGCGAGGGCCTCTTCGATGGCCGTAAGGGATATCATCTCCCCGCTTATCTTGGAGAAGCGCTTCAGCCTCCCCACAATGGTCACGAAGCCGCTGTCGTCCACCTCCACGATGTCGCCCGTGTCGTACCAGCCGCCGTCCTCCACGAGATACTTGTGGTTCGCGGCCTCATTGTCCAGGTATCCCATCATGACGTTCCGGCCCTTCACGAAGAGACGGCCTACACGTCCTTCTTTCGAGTCTATGCCGCCCACAGGCATCACCTTGTACTCAATGCCGGGGAGCACCTTGCCGACACTGCCGTGCTTGTTCTCGAGGGCGCTGTTCATGCAGATGATGGGGGCGCATTCCGTGGCACCATAGCCGGACATGACCCGTACGCCGAAGACCTTCGCGTAGTATTCAAAAACGGCCTCGCTCAACGCCTCTGCTCCGCAGAATACGTAGCGCATGGTGTGGAAATCGTAGGGATTGGCCCTCCGGGCGTAGCCGTTAAGGAAAACGTTCGTCCCCATGATGACGGTGCAGCCCTCTTCGTAGGCGATCTCGGGCACGATCCTGTAGTGCAGCGGGCTCACGTACAAGAAAGATCGGGCACCGGCAAACACCGGCAGGAAGACCCCGATAGTGAGACCGAAACTGTGGAATATGGGCAGGGCATTAAGGAAATAGTCCCCGGTTCCCACGTCGACGCGGGAGAGGGCCTGCCATATGTTGGCTATGATGTTCTCGTGCGACAGGCACACCCCCTTGGGCAGGCCTTCCGAACCCGAGGTAAAAAGAATGGCGGCAGGGGCGTTGTGCTCTCCCTCCGACACGCGGGCGAGCCCTCCGGGGAAGATCGACCTCAGGACAGCCCTCAGCCTGTCGCCCGCGCCGATGGAAGCCTTAAGGTCCTCGAGATAGACAATGCGGGCGCCTTCAAAAATACCGGGATCGATCTTCACACGTTCGAGGAATGCCCGGGACGTGATGATGACCTTGAGGCCGGCAAGCTCCATGGCGTGCCGCAAGGCCCTGGGACCCACGGAATAGTTGAGAAGGACAGGGACCTTCCGGAACATCAGGAGCCCGTAGATGACGAGCGCCGTGGCGACGAGGTTCGGCAGGAGGATGCCCGCGTTCCGGCCTTCGCTGCTCGAGAGCTTTTCCCCCAGGGCAAACCCCCCGATAAGGGCCTTGCGGCAAGTCACTTCGACCCCCGTGGCATCCTTGAAAAGCGGCTTCGAGCCCCTCTCCCTGCATATGCGGATGAACTCGCGGCCGAGCGTCGAGGGCTTGTAATGTGCCTCGTAGAACATCTCGCACAGCATCCCGTAGATGGTCAGCGCCGCCTCGCGCTTCCTGTCGTGGGGTTGAAAGCGTTCAAGGTCGATGGGAGGGCACACCTCACCTATCGTCAGCGTTATAGGGCCAAATATCTTCCTTCCGGGGTGTTTTTTCGCGAAGATGGTATCATAGGTACCTCCGAGGTGCACGGGGAGGATCCTCGCGCCCGTCTTGTATGCGACGAAACCGGCGCCTTCGTAGATCTTCATCAGGTTGCCCGTCCTCGTGATGCGTCCCTCGGGAAAGACGAGGAGCGCCGTGCCCCGGTTCACCTCATCGATGACACCCTTCAGGGAATAGGGGTTCATCGTGTCGATCTGCACGGTGTACCGGTTCTGCATGAAGGGCCTGAGGAGCAGTTCCCGTGCCCTGCCCCGATTGACAAGTATCCTGAGGTCCACGTCGATGTAGGTCCACAGGATGATGCCGTCGAGCAGGCTGGCGTGGTTCGATATGACCATGAGCTTGTCGAAAGTACGGGGAATCCTGTCGCGTCCCTCGACCTTGATCCCGTGAAACACCTTCAGGTAGGTCTTGAATATGGCCCGCACCCCTTCTTCAAAAAGCGTCCTCAGGAGACCGCGTTCCTTCCTCATCGTCCCTCCCGCCCCGCTTCGGGTGCCAGCTTTTCCTTCGCGTTGCTCCGGACCTTTTCCAGCGTCCTGTTGAGCTGCACGAGATCCGACCGGGGTATTCCGGACATCAGGAGACCCACGCCTTTGAGGTAGCCCGGCTCCAACACGTTCACCGCCCTGACGCCCTCCGCAGTCATCCTTACCATCTTCACACGGCGGTCATTCGGGTGGGCGCAGCGCTCCGCGAGGCCCGTTCTTTCCAACCTGTCGACGATTCCCGTCATATCGGCCTTGTTGACAACGAGACGTCTGCTCAGCTCTGCCTGAGAGAGGGCGTTCCCGTCGGTGTACTTGAGCTGGACGAGCACATTGAACTGGGCGTCGGTCAGCTTGTGCCCCTGAAAATACCTGAAGGCGGCTCTGGCGATCAGGGTCCCGGTGTAAACAATACTGAGCAGGCTTTCATGTTCGACCGTCTCAACAGGCCGTTCAAGCCCCAACTCATCCGCAAGCCCCATGGAAAAACCTCCATATAGTTTAGATGTGAACTGTTTGAATGTATACTATGGCCTCAGGCAGATGTCAAGGGGCAGGGAGGAAGGAGTGTGAATAGGGGTAGATAGGACCTATAGGATAATAGGACCAATAGGACACCTTGAAGGCAATTGTTTGCCCGCAACCGGCGATCGATCCGTCCTATAGGCCCTGAGCGTCTTATGGGTCTTATGGGTCCTATAGGTCCTATTACTCCTATTCGTCCTATTAAGGACCCCCTTTCCCTGCCCCCTATCCCCTTAAGTTTCTTTTCCATCATCCGATAAATTTTCCAGAGGACGGTATGATCGAGCCTGTATCTTCCATTATGAGCTACGTCATGAGCCGCAATGAGGCCACCATGTCCCTGGCAAAGAGCCGGATCGAGGCGGAGGCAGCGGTTGCCCAGGTCATTCTTGAGGCTGCACAGAACATCGAGCGCATGACCATGGCCTCTTCGTCCGCTGCGTCGCCCTTCCTCGGATCGAATATCGACATTTACGTTTAGAGCGCACCGAACGCTTAACTTCTTTCATGCAACCCCCGAAACTGGTATAATTTTGGCATATGTGACAGGGGCGGAGTAGGATCCACACTCTCACGGAGCAGGAGGTCAACGGCATGGCAAGAGACGTATCGTTCAAGACTGGGAGGAAAACCCCTACCCTTTTCAGACTCCTCAGAGACCGCTACCTGAAGGACGGTATCGATGAAGGTTACATTGCCTTCAAATGGGGAAATTGGGAAAAGAACCCCTCCAGCACGGTCTTCCGTGCGGTAAAGAACAACAGGGTCGTGGGATGGATCTTCTACGACAGGAAAACCAGCACCGTCGAGGAAATACTCGTGGATGGCACGTGGAAAGGCAAGGACCCCCGTCCGGCGATGCTCGACACTCTCATCGCCCGCGAAAGCCTGGTGGCGGCATCTCTCCTGAAAACGGACCAGGAAAAGTACAGGTTTCTTCTCGAGTACGGCTTCAGACCTACCCTTTTCTTCCGGCGCAACGGCTTCGATCTCATCAAAATGGAGCTGAGCACATCGGTGCTGATAAAGAAAACGGCCGCCGGCAAACCTTTTCACGCTTATAGAAAAAAGGAACGCGTGGCCGTCGAAAAGATACCTCCCACCCAGACATACGACGAGATCAAGAGGGGCCTCGGCAGCCTTATCGACAGACTCGGGGGGCTCAGGCGGTTCGTCAAGCCCGGCCAGACCGTCGCCATCAAGCCGAATGTCGTGAGCGACCACGGCTTAAAAGACGGAAAGCTCGTGGGCGGCGTCGTCACCGACATTCGTGTCGTCAAGGCCCTGACAGAGATGGTCCTCGGTCTCGCGTCGCATGTGTACATCACCGAAGGCTCTTCGATCAACCGCAGCGCAACCTCCAGGATGTTCAGCCATTATGGCTACGACGAGATCGTCGCCCTCGACCCCGGGAAGGTCAGTCTCGTAGACCTCAATACGGACAGGTTCATCGAAAAGCATGTGCCGGGCTGCAAACGCATGTCATCCCGGAAGGTTCCCGCCACCCTGGAGATGGTCGACGTCATCATCAACGTGCCGGTCTTGAAGATCCATTTCGCCGCCATCTCCTCCCTGGCCATCAAGAGCCTCCAGGGAGCCGTGCCGCCGATAGAGAAATACATGTCCCATTTCTTCGGCCTCTGGCAGAGCCTCGTAAACATCCATCACCTCGTCAAGCCCAAACTGACCATCATCGACGGTCTCACGGGCCTCGAGGACTTCGGGCCTGTCTCGGGCACCCCCATCAAGATGGATGTCCTCGTGGGCGGCACGAACCCCGTCGCCGTCGATGCCGTGGCCATGGAGATCATGGGAATCGATCCCCGGACATCGCCGCCCGTGTTCCTTGCGTGGATGCAGGGTCTGGGACCGCTCGAGAAGAACAAGATAAACGTCGTCGGCACCCCGGTTGAAGAGGTGGCAAAAAAGTTCGTGCAGCCCACCATCGATGTCAGCGGCGGCGCCTGGCTCAAGGTCCATGCCGACGAGGCATGTCCGGGCTGCAAGGGTTACCTGCACTTCGTCCTTTCCAAGCTGCGCAGGCCCGATCCCGCGGACCCCGGCCGGTCCCTCATCGACAGGCCTCTCGAGAAAAAGGCCAACATCTTCCTGGGCCCATCGACAACACAACCCGTCAGCCCCGATGAGACGAACGTCTTCATGGGTGTCTGCCAGCAGCACAACGCCGGCCTCGGTACACACATGCCCGGCTGCCCTCCCCACGCGGAGGTAATCACAAAGGCCGTTTACAGCCTTTTCCCCGACATAGAACCCCCTAAATACGCCGACGAAACGGAAGAAACAAAACTGGGAAAAATGCTGGAAGAAATACTACACAAAACCGCTTGAACCGCTTGAGCCGTTTGAGCCGTTTGAGCGGAGAAAAGACTTCTTCTGAAACGTTCAAGCGGCTCAAGCGGCTCAAGCGGTTCTAACCGTCTCTCAGACTCCCCACCCTCCCGACACCTTTATTTCCGTGCCGGTTACATAGGATGCGTCGTCAGAGGCGAGAAAGGCGACCACGCGGGCCACTTCTTCCGGTTCGCCTATTCTGCCGAGGATGCTGTCCGCTATGATGGGATCCCTGTACTTCTCGGGCATTCTCATGATGGGCGGGGTCCGTATCATACCCGGCACAACAGCATTAATGGTCACACCGTCCCTTCCCCCTTCCCGCGCCAGCGTCTTCGTCAAGCCCAGGACCCCGGCCTTGGCCGCCGCATAGGCCACCTCGCCCTTGGCGCCCATGAGCCCGTAAATGGAGCTCACGTTGACAACACGGCCCCACTTGTTGACGCGCATCTGCGGAAGGAGCAGTTTCGAAAGGAGAAAGGGCACGCCGAGATGGATGGAGAGAACGGCATTGTAGTCGGTCTTGTCGATCTTCGCCGTGATGCCGGGCCTGTCAAACCCGGCGTTGTTAACGAGAATGTCTATCCTGTGGACCGCCAGAAGCTCCTCGACCATCTTCACGAGAGGCTGCGTGTGGGTAAGGTCGATGATCCGGAAGACAACATCGACGCCTTTCGCTTTCAGGTCGCGGGCAACGTGGGGAAGGGTCTTCCTGTTCTTGTCGAGGAGAATGAGACGTGCCCCCCGCTCTCCGAAAACCTCGGCGCATGCCTTGCCGATACCCTGCCCGGCCCCGGTGATCAATGCAGTTCTGTCTTTCAGGCTCATTTGCGCTCCTCGTGATATTGCAGAAATGTCTCACTGAAACGCCGTTATTTTACCGCAACGCGGGAACAGGTTACAACAAAATGTCAAAAGACTTGATTTCTTCGCCGAGTTCCTTTATTTCCTATAGTACGGACTTGTCCGAGAAAGAAGGCAGGATACATGGAGTTATTCGTAGTGATGGATAGATCGATACTGGGCCGCGGCGTCTTCGCCGTCTTCTCCACCATCGAAAGAGCGCAGTCATTCAGCGATGTCCTGTACCGAAACACCCGTTTCCAGAGCGAGGTGAAGGCCTGCCCCATCATCGGAGGGTTGGGCGACCCGGACAGGGTCTACGCGGCTCATTTCTACGACGATTTCTACGACACCCATGTGTTCGACGGCATATACTCCGACAGCAACCTGGCATATGACGCTGTCGGCAGGAAAGGGCTCATCATACGATTCGTCATAGACTCCCCCGAAGACAAGGAAATCATCGCCTGAACAAGGATCATCGCCCTGGCATCCATGTGACAATTATCATCGACTTTATTGAGGATACCATTTATGTTACTCTTAATGCAGAGGGAGACTGCTAGCCGATGAAGGTGTCCGGGTTCTTTCCGAAGCGTTTCGGGTCCCGTCTTTTCATAATGACGATCATAGCAGGGTTCATCCCCATCGCGATCTTCAGTATCCTCATCCACACCTTCTCGGGGCGGTTTGAATCGAGCGTCCGTCGCGCCGTCGAGGACGGATACACAGAGGAGTGGACCCAGAGTTCCATCCTCCTGACAAAGATCGGTGAAGCGTCGATACGCCAGAAGGCTTACGACATAGCGGCCCAGCTTAACCTCACTCTTCAGTCCCATCCCTACATGACACTCGGCGATCTCAGGCGCGACGCGAAGTTCCGCAGCGTGGCCGTGCAGGGTATCGGGGAACACGGTTACACGGGTCTCCACGAAACAGATACCGGCATCATCCGTTTTCACCGTGACCAGAAAGTCGAAAACACCGGCACACGGGCCTTTGAGAAGACACTTCCCGCATACTGGCGGATCATCGAGGCAGGACGCAGCGGCGAACCATCCGGCGGTTATTTCGACTGGACAGAATCTGACGGCATTACCACCCAGAAATACATGTATGTCGTGCCCCTGTCCCAGCGCACTGCTGATGGCAAACGTCTCAGCGTGTTCGTGACCACCTATCTCGATGAGTTCACAAAACCCTTGAGAGAAGCCCACGCCATCCAGCAGAAGACGGCGAGAAACGTTATCCATACAACATCGGACCTCCTCGGTTCTTTTCGGGACAACGGGCTTCTCTTCATGGGGATAGGCATCCTCCTCGTGTCTTTTGTTGCCCTCGCCATCGGCATGTATTTCTCGCGGGGCATCTCCCGCCTGAGCGAGGCGACAAAGAGGGTCAACGAAGGGGATTTCAAGGTATCGGTGCAGCCCGTTCTCTCGGGAGAGATCAAGAACCTGATGGAAGATTTCAACCGCATGGTGGCCCGTCTCAATGAGACGACGGTCTCCAAGGAACTCCTCGAAGAGAGTGAAAAGAGGCTCCTCGAGGCGAACATCGACCTCAGGCGCGAGATAGCCGTCCGTTCACTTGCCGAAAAGGCCCTCGCGGCGGAGAAAGAGCGCCTTGCCGTCACGCTCCGGTCCATCGGGGACGGTGTCATCACCGTCGATACGGAGGCCAAGGTCATACTCATCAACAGGGCCGCCGAAACACTCACCGGTCACTCACAGAAAGAGGCCGAAGGCAGGCCGTTCACGGCGGTCTTTCCTGTCAGGCAGAACAACATGCACGTGGAAGGTGACGACCCCGTCAGAGCCCTCCTGAAGAGCACCGAGCCGGCCTCCCTCCCAACGCCATCAACGCTGATGGGACGTGATGGGACGGAACGGCTGGTCGCCACAACGGCATCGCTCATCCGCAGTGAAGATGCGACCGTCATCGGCGCCGTGATAGTGTTCCGTGACATCACCGAGCAGCAGAGGATGGAGGCTGAACTTCTCAAGGCGCGAAAGCTCGAGTCCATCGGCACCCTTGCCGGCGGCATCGCTCACGATTTCAACAACCTCCTCGCGGTTATCCTGGGGAACATATCCTTCGCCCGGATGCTCCTCGACGACAACCAGAAGGCCGTGAAGAGGCTGGATGAGGCGGAAAAGGCAACGATCAGGGGCAAGGACCTTTCCTACCGGCTTCTCACCTTCGCCCGGGGCGGCGCACCGGTGAAGAAACCAGCCGTACTCGACGACATTATCCGCGATGCCGCGGAACTCACGGCAAGCGGTTCCACTTCAAAGTGCATCTACGAGTTTCCCGACGATCTTTACCGGGCGCAGATCGATGAAGGACAGATCCGGCAGGTCATCCACAACCTGGTCATGAATGCCCGGGAATCCATGCCTGACGGGGGCACAATCAGGATAGCCGCCGAGAACGTGGACCTCGTTCATCCCGAAGGGCCTCTGGCTCCCGGCAGGTACATCCACCTGACCATTGAGGACTCGGGGTGCGGCATCTCCCCGGAGGACCTCGAACGCGTGTTCGACCCCTACTTCACGACCAAGGAAATGGGCAGCGAGAAGGGAATGGGCCTGGGCCTGGCGATCTGCTATTCCATAGTCAAGAATCACAACGGCTATATCTCCATCTCATCGGAACCCGGCGCGGGGACAACAGTGTCCGTGTATCTCGAGGCTTACGATTCCCACGTGGAATCATGGCCCGCCCTCACCGTGCCGCGCGAAGGGAAGGGAAGGAGGGTCCTCTACATGGATGACGAGGAGCAGGTCCGGGACCTGGCGGGACAGATACTCCAGCATCTGGGATATGACGTCGAATTCGCCCGGGACGGGGCCGAGGCGATAGAACTCTTCCGGAACGGGATTGACTCCGGCGCACCCTACGACCTTGTCGTGCTTGACCTTACCGTGCCCGGGGGGATGGGGGGCCGCGAGGCAATGGAGAACATCCTTGCCATCAACCCCATGGTCAAGGCCGTTGTGTCCAGCGGGTACGTGAATGACGCAATCGTGCGCGACTACAGGAAGTATGGTTTTTCCGGGGTGGTCGCCAAGCCTTACTCGATCGAACAGTTCAGGAGGGTCATTGAGAGCGTGTTCAACGGGGCCTGACAAAGACCGTTGAATTCCCGCCGAAACTGCCATATAATGATCGGACACTGAAGGGGAGTAGCTATACGGGACAGGGTCAACAACACGGAGCGGCGCTCCTGGCCTTGTCGTCGGTCACGATGGATGCGGCCGACCCTGCGAGACCTTCGGCATGGAGATCTTCTTCACGCTGAAGCGTCTTTTTTTTGTGTCAGTCTTCGGGGAAAAAGGTGTCCTGGAGGCCCCATGGCATCGAGCGATCTGTCTGAAGATCTTTTTGAAGGAACCCGCACCGGGCTCCGGACCTTGCAGTCCCCGTGGAAACAGGGTGCCACAATACTTCACGAGTTGACGCGATAGGCCATCGAAGGGGGACAGCCTCATCGGCGCCATCGTCGGCACGTCGGCCTCGAACCGACCGGTATGCCGGCTGGAGATACCAACAAGCGCAATCTTTGCCGGAGCGGCCGACCGACACCACGGCCAGCCGTATCAGGGAAAAGGAGAGAACGGTGGAAAATGTTTGCTATCACAGGGAAGCGGTGGAATCCCTCTGTGAGCACCTGAGGAGCCAGACCACGGGTCTCGGCAGCGACGAGGCTGAAAAAAGGCTCCATCAATACGGACCCAACGAACTGAAGGCCAAAAAGAGGAGAACACCCGTCATGATGCTCCTTGATCAATTCAAGGACTTCATGATCCTCATCCTTCTCGCCGCAGCCGTCGTGTCCGGTGTCGTTGGGGAACTGACGGACACTCTCATCATCATGGCCATAGTCATTGCCAACGCGGTCATCGGTTTCGTCCAGGAGTACAGGGCCGAAAAGGCCATCGAGGCATTAAAGCAGATGGCCGCGCCCATGGCTACCGTTCTCAGGGACGGCAGTGTCCGGTCTCTAGCCTCGCGGGACATCGTCCCGGGGGATGTCGTTTTCCTCGAGGCGGGCGCCATTGTCCCCGCGGACATGCGTCTTATCGAAAGCGCCCGGATGCTCGTCGACGAGGCCGCACTCACAGGCGAATCCGTCCCCGTGGAGAAATCCGTCGCGGAACTCCGCGACGCGGATATCTGCATCGGCGACAGGGTGAACATGGCCTACAAGGGGACCATCGTCACCTATGGCAGAGGAACCGGCCTCGTCATCGGCACCGGCATGGAGACGGAACTGGGAAAGATCGCCTCCATGCTCCAGGACGAAGAGGAGGTCAGGACCCCCCTTCAGAAACGGTTGACGGTCTTCGGCAAGAATCTCGCCACAGCCATCCTCATTATATGCGCCGTAGTCTTCCTTATCGGCCTTCTCCGGGGAGAGAAACCCCTCCTCATGCTCCTCACGGCCATCTCCCTTGCCGTTGCGGCAATACCCGAGGCGCTGCCCGCGGTCATCACCATATCTTTGGCCCTCGGTGCGAAGAAGATGGTGAAAAAGAACGCGCTCATCAGGAAACTTCCCGCAGTGGAGACACTCGGATCCGTCACATACATCTGTTCAGACAAAACGGGAACGCTCACATACAACCGCATGGCCGTCGAGGAACTCTACGCCGGGGGAGATATCATCAAGAACATCGGGGAAGGAGCCCGAGGGCTCAAAGAGCTCATGACGGGTGTGGCCCTCAATAACGACTCCCGGGAAGGCAGTGACGGCACTTTCATCGGAGACCCCACGGAAATCGCGCTCTACACCGTCGCCCGCGATAATGGGTACCAAAGGGAAAAGCTAGAAACGGAGCTCCCCCGCGTCGGCGAGCTTCCCTTCGATTCCGATCGCAAGTGCATGACCACCATCCACAGCCTGGCGACCGGAGGTTTCGTGTCCTACACCAAAGGCGCCCCCGACGTTCTCATCGACCGGGCCCGGAGTATGTGGGTAGATGGTTTACAGGTACCCATGGACAAACAGGCGATCCTTGAGGCGAACGAAGACATGGCGCAGAGAGGCCTCCGGGTCCTGTGCATCGCCATGAGGACCTGGGAGACGCTCCCGGGAGAACGTTCCGTCGACACGATGGAGAATGACCTGACCATACTCGGCCTTGTCGGAATGATGGACCCTCCCCGCGATGAGGCGAAGAAAGCAGTCGATCTCTGCAGAATGGCGGGGATCAAACCCGTCATGATCACCGGGGACCATCCCGTCACGGCCGCCGCCATCGCGAAGCGGATCGGCATCCTCGATGAGACAAGTAACGGTGTCATGACGGGAAAGGAACTTGCCGCGCTCAGCGATGAGGTCTTTGCATCGAAGGTCGAACATATAGAGGCCTACGCCCGGGTCGCCCCCGAGCAGAAGCTGAAGATCGTCAAGGCACTGCAAAAAAAACACCAGTTCGTGGCAATGACGGGCGACGGCGTCAACGACGCCCCCGCCCTCAAACGGGCCGACATCGGCGTTGCCATGGGCATAACGGGCACGGACGTCTCCAAGGAGGCAGCCCACATGATCCTCCTTGACGACAACTTCTCGACCATCGTACGGGCAGTGGGGGAAGGAAGGAAGATCTACGACAACATCCGCAAGTTCATAAGATACCTCCTCGCCACGAACACCGGGGAGATCATGACGATATTCTTCGCTCAGATCCTGGGTTTTCCCATCCCCCTCCTGCCGATACACATCCTCTGGGTCAACCTTATCACCGACAGTCTCCCTGCCCTCGCCCTTTCGGTCGAACCGGCGGAGGACGACGTCATGCAACGCCCGCCGAGAGACCCCCGGGAAAGCATCTTTGCCGATGGCCTCGGCATCCACGTTATCTGGGTGGGAACCCTCATGGCCTTTCTCGTGCTCTCCGTGCAGTATGTTTCCATGACGTTCTGCAATGGGGAATGGCAAACGATGGTCTTTACGGTGCTGTGCTTCACTCAGTTCGCGCACGCCCTGGCAATCCGGTCCGACAAAAAATCGCTCTTCAGACAGGGCCTCATGTCCAACAAGGTCCTTCTCGGAGCTGTCGTCCTGTCCATAATGATGCAACTCGCCGTCATCTACGTGGGACCGCTCAACACCATCTTCAGAACACAGCCCCTGACCCTCGGGGAGTTGGCGGCCTGCGTGGGGATCTCGTCGATCATCTTCTTCGGTGTCGAAACGGAAAAGCTCATCCGCCGCGTCAGGGCGCGCCGCGCTTCCGGAAACCCACGGGGTTGATTTTGACGTTGATGCCCTTTATAATGTGGACCGGGCCATGACAACGGAAAGATCCAGGGCAAACAACGCCTATGTCGCTTATTTCGACGTGCTGGGGTTCACGTCCCGGTTCCTGTCGGGCGACCTGAGGAACCGCTATGAGAAACTCATCGCCGCCATCGACGGACGGGGCGACAAGGACGTAACTTATTTCCTTTTCTCCGACAGCATCGTGGTCATCTCGAGGTTCTTCGCAAAGGTTAGGGAAACGGCCCGCTCCATTTATACCTGGGGCATCCTGAACGACTTCTGGCTCCGGGGCGGCATCGCCCATGGCGGCCTGACACCGCTCGACTTCTCCACTTTCGTCAGCGGCAACAGGGTCATCCTTCCCTTCCTCGGCGAGGGGTACCTCAAGGCCTACAAGCTGGAATCGACATTGAACATCTCGGGCATCGCGCTCGACGGCGTCTTCTTCGAGCCCGGGAAGGAATGCGCGGCCCTGAAGAGACGGGTCGATTTCATCGAATACGAAGAATACCTGCCCAAGCGCGGATACGAGGACTCGAAGCTCCTCCTCCTTCCCGAGGAAGGATCCCTCAGGCAGATCGTGGACACGATGTATTTCGAAGAAATGCTCAAGTCACACGTCAATGACATCGACAAATATATCAACACCTTCATCTTCTTCATCGAAACGCTGCTGAGGACGGCCGACCACCCGACGGTCCTCAAATTCCTCGACAATCTTCTCAAGGAACTTGAACTCCATGGCGGGCACGTGCTCATCCCGAGCAAGGTCATCATCATCTTCGTCGCCGTCATCGAAGGCCTCATCCGGCGTTTCAGGTCAGGCACCTTCGATGACGTCCCCGGAAATCCCCGTGAGACCCTTGAAACATACGTGGGCAACATCCTCGGCACCCTCAAGACCCAGGGCTACCTTCCCACCTTCGTGGACTACGTCCTGGAATACGACAAGAAACGGCACACAACGGTCTACAAGGACATCAACAGGCTCCGCGCAGACTGGTCGGGATTCCACTAGAAAAAATGGTTGCAGCCGCTTGAGCTGCTTGAACAGCTTGAACGGGAAGAAGCAACCGTGCAGAGCAGGAACGTTCAAGCGGCTCGAGCGGTTCAAGCGGTTCAAGCAGTCTTTTTACTGACACATGAACGACTGGCCGGGGGCGAGATAGCAGGTCTTGCCCTTGGGGAAGGCTTTGGTGATGTTGTAATCCACCGTGCCGTTGGTGTAGTGGCAGATCATGCTGCTGCCGCGCACCGCATTCTCCTTGATCGCCAGAGTGAAGGTGCTCCTGGCGGGTATCGCATCCCAGCCGGTCACCGTCCCTGCAGCCCTGATGCCTACCTCCACATTGACAGCGCGAGGACACACGTACGATTCGCCCGGTCTGGCGGGTTCGGCTGCATACAGGGAAACCGCGAGCAAGCAAACGAAAAACACGACAGCCACAACAAATATCCTTTTCATGAAACTCCTCCCTCTCTTCTTCGGCATGAAGACACTATACCATACACGGCGATGATGGTCCTCATTCTTTCCATGTATTCCTCCTCTTTCCTGTCATGAGCCTCCCCTTGCATCGATGGATCGGAGGACAACCAGTATTCAGGATACACTCCCGGAGCGAGGGTGGGAAGAAAAATCTGTTTTTCGGCACTGGCGCTGTGGTACCATAGGGGCATGGAGATACACGATATTCGAAAGGAGGTCCGGAAATGGGTATGACCCATGTGGATGGCAAGAACAAGGGCGCTCTTGTTCTCTATGCCCTCAGCACCTGCGTCTGGTGCAGGATGATGAAGGGCTTTCTTGCCAAAATGGGGATCGGTTACGACTACATCGACGTCGATACGCTGGAAGGCGAAGAGAAAGCGCGGACCGTCGAGGAGCTCAAGCACTGGAACCCGAAGTGCTCCTTTCCCTCCCTCGTCGTGAATGGTGAAAAGTGCGTTATCGGGTTCAACGAGAATACCCTGAGAGAGGCTCTCAACCTGTGAACGACGGATCGGCAAAAAATCCGAAAGAGGCGGACCTTTTTTACGAAGACCTCCTGGCCCGGTCGAAGGCATCGGGATACCATCTCAATCCCGATACCGGTTTTGTCAGGGCGCTAGTCGAGGGGCTTCTGACAAACATCAGGAGATATGGCTACGCGGCCTGCCCCTGCCGGCTTGCCTCGGGCAGGAAAGAGGACGACATGGATATCATCTGTCCCTGCGACTACCGGGACGCGGACCTTGGCGAGCATGGCTCCTGTTTCTGTGCGCTCTACGTCTCGCAGGACGTTGCGCAGGGAACCCGCTCCCTCGCGTCCATCCCGGAAAGAAGGCCCGCGGAAGGTTCCCGCCGTCGAGACAGCGTGTCCGTCACGGGGATCTCCCGTCCCTCCCTTCCCGTGTGGAGGTGCAGGGTTTGCGGGTATCTTTGCGCCAGGGAAACACCCCCGGAAACATGCCCCATCTGCAGGGCCGCCGGGGAACGCTTCGAGCTTTTTCTCCAGGGAGGCCCGGAACAGGCGGGGATCCCGTGAAGGCAACCGACGTTATCGACAGGAAAATACTCAATATTCTCCAGGAAGAACTTCCTCTCACGGAAAGGCCCTTTGAGGCTGTGGGAACACAGATCGGCCTCACCGAGGAAGAAACCCGAAGAAGAGTGGCGAGCCTCAAGGATCAGGGCTACATACGGCGCATCGGGCCGGTGCTCGATGCAAAGCGGATGGGATACACAAGCCTCCTGTGCGGTGTCGCCGTCCCCCCGGACAGACTCGAAGGGATCGCTCGCGTGGTGAGCGGCGAGCCGGGGGTCACGCACAATTACGAACGCGAAGGGGAGCTGAACCTCTGGTTCACCGTCACGATGGAGAGGAAGGAAGATATCGAAAGGTTCCTCTCGACTCTGGAAGAAACGTTTTCGGTCACCGTTCACCGGTTCCCCGAAAAACGGACCTTCAAGATAAGGACCCGTTTCCCCGTACCCGTACCTGAAGACTGAAGACCAGCAGGAAGGAGACATGACCGAGAACACATCCGCCGCGACGCACAAACGCGTCTTCCTCGTCGATGGACATTCCTATCTCTACCGCGCGTTCTATGCGACGCCCCACCTTTCCAACTCGCGGGGGGTCCCCACGAATGCGATCTACGCCTTTGTGAGCATGCTGCGGAAGCTCCTCGGCAGTGAGAACCCGGATGCCCTCATCGTCGTCTTCGACTCCCGGGGCCCCTCCTTCAGGGAGGAGATATCGCGGGAATACAAGGCTCACCGCCCGGCCATGCCCGACAATCTCGCCCTTCAGGTACCTTTCGTCAAACAGATCATCGATGCCATGGGGCTGCCCGTCGTCGAGAAAGAAGGCTTCGAGGCGGACGATATCATTGCCACCATCACGGAACGCCTTAAGGTAAGGGATGACGTGATGACCTTCATCGTGACGGGCGACAAGGACATGATGCAGCTCGTGGGCGAGAAGGTCCGCATCCTCGACTCCATGAAGAACCTCGTCATAGGCGAGGCGGATGTGGTCGAAAAGTTCGGTGTCGCGCCGCGGAATGTCGTGGACTATCTTTCGCTTTGCGGCGACGTTTCCGACAATATCCCGGGCGTGCCGGGCATCGGCGAGAAAACGGCCCGGGAACTCGTCTCCTCACTGGGGTCCGTCGAGGAGATCTATGCCCGCATCGACGAGATAAAGAAAAAGGCCGTCAGGGAAAGACTCATAGCGGGCCGGGAAAAAGCGGAAATGAGCAAGAAGCTCGCCACGCTCAGGTACGACGTCCCCGTCGAGACCCACGTGGAGGACCTGACCGAAAGGCCGCAGGACCTCGAGAGGCTCCGCAGGCTCTACAGGGAACTGGAATTCACCGCCCTTTACCGGGAGATCCGCCTCGAGGGGAGAGAAAGGAAGGACGTGAAGGAAAAGACACTCGCCGAGCTTGCAGCGGACCGCGTGTCGGTAGCAGCCCTCTTCCGGGGAAGGAACGCCGGCGACCTGCACGTTGAGGCCTTTGCCGTCTTCGACGGCGAAGGGGTCTTCTTCTCCACCGACGGCGCGGACCTGGCGGCAATCCTCCGTAACGCGAAGGAGGTGACGGCCCATGACCTGAAACCCTTCTTCGTGGTCGCAGGCGATCTCCTCAGGGAGAAGAAGGTCTTTGACACCATGCTTGCCGCCTATCTCGTGAACCCCCTGCGCAAGGACTTCACACCGGGACCGATAGTGGAGGAATATCTCGATGGGGACGTATCCGCGACAGATGCGCCATCATCCCTCCGCAGTCTCGCCGCGTGCCTCCCCGACCTTGCCGATGCCCTCAGGGCACAGCTTGGCGAACTTCAGCTGTCGGACCTTTTTTTCGGCACCGAACTGCCCCTCGTCGAGGTGCTCGCCGATATGGAGAAGACCGGCGTCAGGGTCGACAGGCGCAAGCTCGCTGAATTGTCCCGCGATTTCGATCAGCGTCTCACGGGAATTGTCAGGGACATCTACGCCCATTCCGGCGGGCCTTTCAACATCAATTCCCCGCAACAGCTCAGCCGGGTACTCTTCGAGATCCTCGGGTTGACCCCCGTCAAGAGAACGAAGACGGGGTTCTCAACGGATACCGCAGTCCTGGAGGCACTTTCCGGGAGCCACCCCCTGCCCGCCAGGATCCTTGAGTACCGCACGCTCACGAAACTGAAGAATACCTATATCGATGTGTTGCCCACCCTCATCAACCCGCACACGGGAAGGATACACACGACCTTCAACCAGATGGTCGCCGCGACGGGGCGGCTCTCGAGCAGCGACCCCAACCTCCAGAACATCCCCGTACGTGGACAGGAAGGGCCGAGGATCCGTGAGTCCTTCGTGCCCGAGGACGGGTGCCTTCTCCTATCCTCGGACTACTCCCAGATCGAGCTTCGTGTCCTGGCGCACCTGTCAGGTGACGAGGAACTTATCGACACATTCCATCGCCACGAGGACATCCATTCCACGGTAGCCCGGGATGTCTTTCGCGTGGCGGCCGGAGAGGTGACACAGGACATGCGGCGCACCGCCAAGGTGATCAACTTCGGCATCATTTACGGCATGAGCGCCTTCGGGCTCGCCAGGGAGCTCGGTGTGGGTCAGAAGGAGGCCCAGGAGTACATCGACAGTTACTTTGAGCGTCACAGGGCCGTGAGAACATTCATGGACAGCGTCATCGAGGAGGCGCGGACGAAAGGGTTCGTGAGAACGCTCCTCGGGAGGATGCGGTTCATACCGGAACTGGGGAATTCGGACCCATCCGTCCGCCAGCTCGGCGAGCGGGTCGCGATGAACACTCCCATACAGGGCACCGCCGCGGACATCATAAAGATGGCCATGATCAACATCCACAAGGCGATGACCCTCAAAGGCCTCTCTTCACGGCTCATCCTGCAGATACATGACGAACTACTCTGCGAGGTCACCCTCGATGAAGCCGAAACAGTGAAACAACTCGTCAAAGAGGAGATGGAAAAGGTGATCGAACTCAAGGTCCCCCTCACCGTTTCCATCGGAATCGGGCATAGTTGGGCGGAGGCCCACTGACGGCGGGTTCCGAGGAAACCGCCAGCAGCTCCGCGCAGGCGATGAAGACAAAAACAGAGAAATAGACCCAGAAAAGGAAGGCGATGAAGACGCCATAGGTGCCGAAGAAGGTTGTGAATCGCCCTATGTAGAGAACGAAGTACTGGAAGAAGTACTTGCCCCCGTGCCACATCGCAGCTCCCAGAACGGATGCGAGCAAAAGCTTTCTTCTGTCCCGCACGGGCGTTAGGACATAGTAGAGAAACCAGAACATCCCCGCAACCAGAAAGAGATCGAGGACGGAAAAGAACTGCACCACGGAAGCGCGCGTGACGGCCCCTCCGAAGGCCTTTACCACCTTCACCTGCATCATCACGGAGAAGACATAGCTGAAAAAGATGATGGTCTGAATAAAGGCAAAGGCAAGGGTAAGGATGAATTCCTCCTCCTTGCCCTTGATGAACCCCTTCTTCGTCTTGCCGAACATGAGCTGAAAAGAAGGACGCAGGACGGCAAAGAGCCGCGATGTGAACAGGAGGAGAAAGAGAAGGCCCAGCGGGCCCGAAAGCCTCTTGGACAACGAGATGACGTTTATCTCCTTGAGGACCTTCTTGACGATGACCGCGTTATAAGGAGCCGGTATGGCCCGGGCGATGTATTTCTCCATCTGAACGCCGGTATGGCCCACATCGATGACATACCCGAGGATGAAAAAGGAGAAGAGCGTGAAAGGTATAAATGTGAGCAGCACATAGAAGGCTATGGAAGACACCATGATATTCGCATGGTCCGCCTGGTATTTCTTAAAAACCTTCTTTCCTGTGGCGGCAAAAGATCTCGAGACTGCAAGACCCCTGCTGGTCATGTTCCTGACCCGCCTGTTCATTGAAGCACCGCTGAAACAGGTAATGGGTAATGGGTGATGGGTGATGGGAAAAGAGGAAGGCGGTTTGTCAATGACCTATGACCCATGACCTATGACCCGGTTCTATCCTATCCTATCCTTATCCTCGGATCCGCCACCGCGTAGGAAACGTCCGCGACCAGGTTCCCGACCAGCGTCAGGAAGGCGCCGATGACAAGGATCCCCATGATCGTCGGGTAATCCCTGGCCATGACGCTGAAATAGAAGAGCTGTCCCATGCCGGGGATGGAAAAGATGCTTTCAAAGATGACGCTGCCGCCTATGAGACCGGGGATGGAAAGTCCGAGGATGGTGATGACAGGCAGCAGGGCGTTGCGCAGGGCGTGCTTTCTTATGACCATGCTCTCGGGAAGCCCCTTGGCGTATGCGGTGGTAATGTATTCCTGTCTCAGGACCTCGAGGAGACTGCTCTTCATGTACCGCGAGATACCCGCGAGACTGCCCACCGCGGAGATGCAGACGGGCAGCACGAGGTGCCTCGTCACGTCGAAGACCTTCTCGAGGATATTCATCTCCCCGAAGTCGTAGGACTTGATGCCCGACACGGGAAGGACCTCCAGGTAGACCCCGAAAAAAATCATGGCGAGCAGCGCCACCCAGAAGGTCGGCGCGGCATACCCGGCAAACACGAAGGAGGTCAGGAACCTGTCCAGGAACGTATCCTTGTAGCGGGCGCAATAGATGCCTATGGGTATGCCGAAAATGAAGATAAGCCCCATCGAGAGGAGATTGATGAGTATGGTGATGGGCAATCTCTCCTTGATCTTGTCGATGACGGGGCGCCTGTCCGTGGCGAAGGATATGCCGAAATCGAGACGCACGATCCTCTTGAGCCATGTCCAGTACTGGACATAAAGCGGTTTGTCGAGGCCGTAGAAGGAGCGGATACGCTCCCGCGCCTCCTTGGTGATCTTCGGGTTCATCTCGGCCTCAAGCGCCCCCGGCTCCCCGGGCACCAGATGGATCACGGCAAAGGAGATAAGGGTGATCCCGAAGACCATGGGAATCATGAAAAAGAGGCGCTTAAGGAGATACCGCAGCATTCGATCCATACCTCATCTGGTTTTCCGGCACGTACCATTTGATGAAATTGTACATTATGCCCGCCGGCGCTGACTCCACCGCCTTGAAGCGCTTGTGGAGGGCCACCGTGCTGTAAGGGACAAAAAGAAACGTGTATGGCTGTTCCTCGGCAAGGACCTCCTGAAGGCGGTCAAGGTATTTCTTCCTTTCCGCACGGTCGAGAGTGTGACGCGCCTTGATGAGCAACTCGTCGGCTTCCCTGTTCTCGAACCCGATGAAGTTCAACTCCTTAGGCCCCTGTTTCGAGGAATGCCATATATCGAACAGATCGGGGTCGTTGGGCACCGTCCAGCCGAGGAGGACCGCCTCAAAACTCCTTTTGTCGATGAAGTCGTTGATGAGCGTCGCCCATTCGAGAACACGTATCTTCATCGTGATGCCGATGGCCGAGAGCCTGCGCTGGATAAGTTCCGCGCTCTGTATGCGTACCACGTTGCCCTGGTTGACAAGAATGGTGAACTCAAAGGGCCTTCCGCCCTTCCTGAGCGTCCCGTCGGCATCACGTTCGAATCCGGCCTCCTTAAGGAGAGCAAGGGCCTTCTCGGGACTGTATTCGTACCGCTTCACATTGCCGTCGTATGCCCACATATCGGGTTTGAAAGGACCCGTCGCCTCTATCCCCTGGCCGAGAAGAATCCCGTCGATGATCTCCTGCTTGTTGATGGCATGGGCCATGGCCTGGCGGACCCTCCTGTCCCGGAAGAAATCGTGGCGCAGGTTGTAGCCGATGTAGGTATAGGCAAAAGCGAGGTATTTGAACCTGTTGAATTCCCGCTTGAACGCCGGGTAATCGGTCTGCTTGACATACTGCAGCGGTGTCAGGCCCATGAGGTCGATGGAGTTGTTCTTGAGCTCGAGGAACATGGTGGCCGTATCGGGGATGATCTTCATCATGTAACGTCCGATGTAGGGCCTTCCTTCGAAGTAATCCGGGTTCGCGGTGAGGATGACCCGGTCGCCGGGGACCCATTCGGTGAAGATGTATGGCCCCGTGCCGACAGGCTTTCGCTTGAGAGGCGACATGCTGATGTCCTTTCCTTCGAGGAGATGCCTCGGCATGATGGAAGCCGACCAGCTGATAAGGGCCGGGGCGAAGGGCTTGTCGTAGGCAACCCGGAATGTATGGTCATCGAGGACCTCGGCCTTTCTGACGAGCTTGAAATCACCGGAATAAGGGGTAGGTGTCCGGGGATCGATGGTCACCTGGTATGTATACATCACATCGTGGGCCGTAAAGGGTTTGCCATCCTGCCATTTCACACCCTTCCTCAGTTTGAAGGTGATGGAAAGGTTGTCTTTCGAGACCTCCCACGACTCGGCGAGATCGCCGACGATGTTCAGGTCCTTGTCGTACTTGACGAGGCCGTTATAGACATAGGAGGCGATCTCGTGGGACGAAGAATCGTTGGAAAGCATGGGGATCAGATTCGAAGGCTCACCTATCGAACCCGTTATCAGCATGTCCCCGTACGCGGGCTTCCCCGGGTCGTCGTAGCGTGCGGCGTCCTTTTTCCTGCCGCAGGAAAGAAAGAGGCAAAGGCAGACGAAGCACACAAGAATCAGGGTCTTCTTATTCACCATGGGCACAATTGAAGCTAATTCTAGCAGAGACCCCTGTCAAAGTAAAGAAAGCTGCGGATCACGAAGCACCGAAGTCCGGGCGCGCGAACAGGTGATATCCTTCGGAAGAGACCCGTCCCGTACAGGGGCTATTCGTCCTGAAAAAGACCGTCCTTGAGCCAGAGATGGTTCAAGTCCCTGCCGTGACGGCCCTCGGTGTGACGCTGCCTGATGGGACCCGCGGGCCTCCCCCCGACCATCACCGAGGCCCCGACATCTTCGGTGACTATGGACCCGGCCGCCACTATTGCCTCATCTCCTATGGAAACCCCCGAGAGGATTATAGACGCTGTATAGACGACCACATGGTTGCCGATGGCAACCTTTCTGTAGGTACGCCTCGTGTGGTCCGATTCGCTGTGGGAATGGGTGAATACCTGCACGTTCTCGGCGAGACCGGTGCTGTTCCCGATGGTGATGCCGCCCTTGGAATCGAGGTACACCCCGCGGTTCAGGAAGACATCATCGCCCACCTCGATGCCCTGGCCGAAGTTGAAACGCACGTTCTCCTCGGCGATAAAGTTCTTCCCGCACTTCCTGAAAAGCGCCTTCGCTATGATCCGCCGAAAGGGGATGGAAAAGCCGGCATTGAGACAGACAGGGCTCTTGTCAAGTGCGTCCCAGAGGAAATGGAGGAACCGCTGGCTTTCCGTAAAGCCAAAGTCGTCGACTCTGGGGAGAAAGTCGCTGTAGAGCCTAAGCTCCCGCAGGTTCTCCACCGGATACCCGGCGATGCCGGTCAGCCACAGGATATCGGCGACACCCTTCCCGTTGAGCCCCGAGGCAATGATCTTTTCCGCCTTTTCAAGTTTTTCCGCAGTGTTCATGGATCACCCGGTACCTGAATTAGTTGAAAACATGAAGTGAATCCTATATAACATCACGGGGCCTGTCAACGGCAAAGTTATATCCATGCCCCCGCCGGGTACCTGACAGGCAAGATCCGTTGTAAATGCGCTGTGACAAGAGGATTGGAGCATTATTCATATGTACATAAATGCAATCTCACACTACCTTCCGAGCACGATCGTCGGCAACGGGCACTATACACGGCTCAACGGGCTTTCCGACGACTGGATATTCAGAAGGTCGGGCATCCGGCAGAGGACGAGGGCCACGGATGGCGAGAACACCAACACCATGGCCATCGATGCGATAACGCCGCTGATCGGCAAGCTTCCCTATCAGATCGCCGATGTCGACCTCATCGTGGGAGCGACATACACGCCGTACGATACGGTAGGCACCCTTGCCCATGCCATACAGGGCCACTTCAACATACCCCGGGCCGCAGCCGTGACGATCACCTCGGCGTGCTCATCCTTCGTGAACGCCGTCGAGATCGTCGAGGGATATTTTGCGACGGGAAAGGCGACAAAGGCTCTCGTCATCGCCTCGGAGCACAATCTCGCGTACACCGATGACACCGACCAGGTATCGGGTCATCTGTGGGGGGACGGCGCCGGCTGCATCTTCGTCTCCGCGGGCAGATACTCTTCCGAAGACATCGAGATAGTAGACGTCCATACGTCGGGCCTCGGCCACATCGGAAAAGGCGTGTCAGGCGTGTACCTCAGGCCTTCGAACGGGGGGCTCACCATGCCACACGGACGGGACATCTTCATGCACGCCTGCAATTTCATGGCGACCGAGGCGCAGGACATAGTGGAAAAGAACAGGTACATTCTGGACGATGTGGACTACCTCGTCCCCCACCAGGCGAATGCCCGGATCATCGACCATGTCGCGAAGACGCTCGGTGTCGACAATTCGAAGGTGATATCCAACATAGAGGACACGGGGAATACAGGCTGCGCAAGCACCGTCATCTGCCTTTCACAGAATTGGGAACGGTTCATGAAAGACGACCTCATACTCGTGACCGTCTTCGGCGGAGGATATTCCAGCGGCTCGATGCTGCTCAGGAAATAAAGACGGTTTCAGGTTTCAGGTTTCAGGTTTCAGGCAAAACATCTCCGGAAATTGGCCCGCGTTCCACCTCTCTCGTTCCTTTGTTTCTTTGGCTTTTAACCTGGAACTTGAAACCTGAAACCGTCTTTCTATCCCGTCTTCTATCCCGTCTTCTATATTGACACCCGGGTGACCTTCGTTGCATAATGGAAATATGGAACTATTGAAAGCGATCCATGAAAGACGGAGCGTAAGAAAATACAAGAACGATCCGGTGCCCGAGGAGATACTCACGGAGATACTCGAGGCGGCCCGGCGCTCGCCTTCCTGGGCCAACACCCAGGTGTGGCGTTTCATAGTGGTCAAGGACCGGAAGGTCAAGGAAGGTCTCCTCGATTGCCTCGGCCCGACCAACCCCGCGCGGGCGGCTATCGTGGAGGCGCCCGTTGTCATCTGCGTCGCCGCAAAGAGAGGCGTTTCCGGCTGTCACAAGGGAACACCGGCAACCGACAAGGGTGATTGGTTCATGTTCGACGCTGGCATCGCCATGGAACACATCGTTCTCGCGGCATGGAACTTCGGCCTTGGCACCGTCCACGTGGGAAGTTTCGACGCGAAAAAGGCGGAGTACGTTTTGAAGATCCCCGAAGGATATTCCATCACCGAGATGGCCCCGCTCGGCTATTTCGACGAGACCCCCCGCGAGACCCCCCGCAAACCCCTCGCCGAACTGGTCTTCCTCAACACCTTCGGCGAACCTTACAAAAACCGTTAAAACCGCTCGAGCCGCTTGAGCCGCTTGAGCCGCTTGAACGTTAAGAATAAAACTGCAGAGGCTTTTCGGGCGAACAAATAACAGGGAACGGGTATTTCCTTTCCCAACGCTCAAACGGTTCAAGCGGCTCAAGCGGTCTTTTCCTGTCTTTACCCGTATCCCAGCTCCGCCAGTCTTTCTTCGGTCATGCCTATGTAGTGGGCCACTTCGTGGACGACGGTGATCTCTATCTCTTCTTCCAGTTCTTCCCGGGTCTCGCACATCTCCTCCAGGGGCTCCTGAAAGAGATAGATCATGTCGGGATAGAGAGGAGGGATCGTCGCGGAACGCTCGATGAGGGGAACACCCTGGAAAAGACCCAGGGGACAGTCATCGTGGTGTATCCCCATCTCCCGCATCATCGCCGGCGAGGGACGTTTTTTCACCGTTATGACAATGTTGTCCAGGTACTGGCGGATATCGGGGGGGATCCTCTCTATCGCCCGGGCAACGACACGATCGAATTGAGCTTCACTGAGCCTGACGGGCACGGGCTCCCTCCCTGAGCAAGCATTGAACGGACGCGATCAATCGAGGCTGCGCTCCCGCGAGTCGCGAAGGCCCTCGAGTACGGCGACGAACTCGCTGAGGATTATCGCCGTCGCCCCCCACACCTTGTGTCCCTGGACACCGAAATAGGGGATGCGCCTCATGGCCCCCTCTATGAACCATTCCTCGACGGCGACATTCTTTTCGTCAAGGAAATGGGAAACAGGCACTTCAAGGACCTGCGAGACCTCGATGGCCTGGGGAATGAAAGAAGGCCGGTAGGGCTGGTAAGCGACAAAGGGATGAACGCAGAAATTGCTCGGTTCTATATACAGGGGTGTCAGCGCGCCCACGATCCGCATGTCGTCAGTGCAAACCCCCAGTTCTTCACAGGCCTCACGAAGAGCGGTGCGGGAAAGGGAGTCATCCTGCGGCTCACGCGCCCCCCCGGGAAAACTGACCTGTCCCTTGTGAACCGCGACATTCTGCGTGCGGACCGTGAGGGGAATGACAAGCTCGTCGTCTTCCCCGGGGTACAGGAGGAGGAGGACCGCTCCCGCGAAAGGCTGGCCTTTCCCGGGAGGCGGTACGAACGCCCGGTGTGACGGCGACATGCGCCGCTGGGCGTCGTAACCCGGCAGGGTCATCTTCAGCGCCCGCTCTATCTCGTCCGGTGTGAATCTATCTCCGATAATGTCCTCGCAAAGAATACCGCCGTCACGGAGAACCCGCCCGAATGCAGACATCCCGCCAGGTTCGTCTGCGGGATACGCATCACCTGCGGGTCCGCTCCCGCCGGAGGGCCGCTCCCCCGAATCGCGGAAGCGTAGTACCTGTTTCTTGCCGGGTTTGAAAATGGCCGTGACAGGCATGCCTTCCGCCTGTCCCGTTCCGGTCTTTCGACCCGACCAAACCGGGTCGATCTACAACACCCCGATACCCATGCCCACCACGCCGGGTCCGGAATCGTACGCCTCCGTCATTGACCTCGAGTCGTCCTCGATCTCGTTCTCGAGGCGCAGGGTCACCTTCTTTATCTCACCGAGGATCCTCATCCCCGTCTTGAAGGGGTCCTTCGCGGATATGATCTGCCCTTTCGCCATTTCTTCAAGCGCCAGCAGTGCTGCCATGAAGTTCTTGTCTACGGCTGAACTCTTTGCCGTTGACGTCTTTTTCCTGGTGACCTTGCTTTTTCCCTTCGGTTTCATCACCGCCATACAACACCTCCTGACTAGGTTAGGCGTCCAATCACCGCATAAGCCCGGAGCTTGCCTTCACCGGGCGCGACCTCCCGCAACCCCAAGAAACATCCATATCTCAATTATATTGCTATTACGCGGTTCGTCAAGCAAAGAACCGTCGCAGGTCGCAGGCTAAAGACCGTCACAAGCCACAGGTCTCACGTCACACGTTTAAAACCCAACAAGAACCCGCTATATGGCTCAACAATCATGTTGACAGCCCATCCCCTTCCACGGTCTTTTTTTTTGGCGACCTGTGACGTGCGACGGGCTAAGCCCTTGGGCTTGTGACGATGTTCATCCCGCGACGAGCACCTGCCAGATGAAGGCACCTATCATAAGCGAGGCAACGATGATCTTGAAAAGGCTCCCTGATAGAAAACCGATGAAGGTGCCCCAACCGGACAGCCAGGCCTCGCGGTGCGACCTCCCTGCCAGAAGCTCTCCCGCGACGGCCCCGATAATGGGACCGATGATGATTCCTGGCAAGCCGGCGACAACGGCCCCGAAGACGGCACCCAGCACCGCACCCCAGAAACCGTAACGCGACGCGCCGTAACGCTTCGCTCCGATAGATCCGGCGTAAAGATCGACAAGCAGGGTGATGCCCGTGACCACACCCCAAACGATGACACTGAGAAGACCGTACGCCTTCCACCCGGAGATGAAACCGTAAAAAATGAGACATGCGTATATAAGCGGTACTCCGGGAAGCACGGGAAGAAACGTCCCGGCAAGACCGGCAAGCATAACTATCACCGTGAAGGCAATCCAGAATGTCTCCATAATCAAGAATAACCCTGAACGGTTTCAGGTTTCAACTTCCACGGGAAAAGGCGGTTTCAGGTTTCAGGAAAAAGACAAAAACAGTGTAAGGCTTGAAACCTGAAACCGCCTTTTCGATTGACGGCGATATACCTCCATAATAAACTGTTTTCATATTCCAAGAACAGGGTCGAGGAAAAAAGGGATGCCCCGGAGAGACAAAGACAGCGCCGATTTTGATTCCGTCATAAAGAGACACGTCTGGAGACTCGTCGGAATGGGAGCCTGTCTCGGCGCCGTCGTCATGGTGGTCATCTTCTCGGGTTATCATTTCGGAGGTTTCTCCTACTTCTGCGGCTCCTGCCACAGCATGGAGAACAATTATTTCGCGTGGAAGGCCTCCAGGCATAAGCAGTTCGCCTGCATCGAGTGCCACATGCCCCGCGACAACCTGGCGTACGCCGTCGCCTACAAGACCTATGCGGGCCTCCGCGACGTGGTGGGTGAAACGATGCGGACATATCCCTTCACCATCAAGCTCACGGAACACGCTCGGACAATAGCAAACTCCAACTGCCTGAGGTGCCACTTCTCGACCGTCGAGAACACGCCCATGGCAAAGGGCAACCCTCAGTGCATGAAGTGTCACAGGTTTCTCGTCCATGGAAGACCCATGGAGCAGGGAGGGAACAGGTTTGAATAGAAAACCCATCGTGGTCATTGCCGTCACCGTCGTCCTCATCCTCGTGGCCGTGGCAGCGGTTCGGTCCTTCTTCTGGAAGCCCTCCGACAGATCGGAGGTGAGAGCCGTACCCGAAGGGGAATACGATCCCGCCGTCTGGGGACGCCGCTACCCCCTCGAGTACGGAAGCTTCCAGAAGAACCTGGAGATGACCGCGTCACCCACGGACTTTGGCGGTTCCGTGAAGTTCCAGCACTCCCTCAGGCAACCCGAGAACCTCACGAACTTCAAGGGCATGGCCTTCGGCAAAGACTACACGGAAGACCGGGGGCACACGTACGCCCTCACTGACCTCAAGGAATCCAAGAGGATCACCCTCCAAAGCCCCGGCGCGTGCATGACATGTAAATCCGCCCACATCATCGATATCTACAAGAGCCAGGGAGAGGCCTACGCGAAAAAACCTCTCGGAGAACTGTTCGTGAAGATGAAACACTCCATCACCTGCGCGAATTGCCACGATCCTGCCACAATGTCGCTTCGCGTCTCCAATCCAGCCTTCATCGAAGCCATGCGAAAAAAGGGCATCGACGTCGCGAAGGCGCCACGGGAAGAGATGCGCAGTTACGTGTGCGGTCAGTGCCATGCCGAATACTACTTTGAACCTGAAACAACACGGGTGGTACTGCCCTGGGACAAGGGGCTGCATCCTGAGCAGGTCTATGCCTTCTACAGCGGAAAACCCGGCGGCTTCGAAGGCGACTGGGTGCATCCCGACTCGCAGACGGCGATGCTGAAGGCCCAGCACCCCGATTTCGAGATATTCTCGGCAGGCGCTCACGCCAGGGCAGGTATATCCTGCGCTGATTGCCACATGCCGTACATGCGGGAGCAGGGCAGGAAGTATAGCTCCCATTGGGTGACGAGCCCCATGAAGCATATCGACGCGTCCTGCCGGCGATGCCACCCCGAAGAGGCAAAATGGCTCCTCGGCCGTGTGAAGACAACGCAGAAAAGCGTATGGGAACTGCAGCACACAGCGGGGATAACGGTCTCGAAGGCCCACGAGGCCGTGGCCCGTGCGGCCGCCCTCGCCGAGACGAACAAAGGGGAGCTGGACAAGGCGAGGGAATATCTGCGAAAAGCCCAGTGGTACTGGGATTTTGTCGCTGCCGAGAACAGCATGGGTTTCCACAACCCGGCCCTGTGCCTCAACATCCTTGGCCAATCCATCGACCTGGCCCACAAGGCCAGGGAAGCCGCGGGAAAGGCATCGGGAACCACCCCGTGACCACAACACGGGTATCTTTCTTACTTCTGTGTCCGCATCAAAGATGCCTTCAGGCTGTACGTGAAATAACATCATGATATCAATACATTACGTGCTGTAACTGTCCTGCTTTTTATTGCACTTGCCGGTTTCCTTGCTATACTTGTTATAAGTCGTATAGCGGGTCAGGGTGGGGAAGGCACAGCAGGGGTTTGTCTTCTCCAACTGCAAGTGAGAAACAACAGGAAATCGCGTTCGGACGCGGAAAGCCGCGGCTGTCGGTAACCTGGCCATACCGGTCGGGGCGACCGTACAGCCCCGCGGAAAATGATAGCAAGGGGGAATAGTGGACAATTCCGGTACTGCCGGAAAGCGACCTGTGCGGTGCGGGACTCCGTCATCGTCCCGCCGGCCGGTCACCCAGGAAACCCTGGAGCAGCGGGTGCAACAGCGAACGGCACAGCTGTCCGAACTGAACGAGCTCCTCAGGCAGGAGATCGGGGAGCGCAGGAAGATGGAAGCCGCCCTGCAGGATTCCCGGGAAAGGCTGCGTCACCTGAGCATACATCTCCAGAAGATCAGGGAAGAGGAGCGCACCTCACTGTCGCGGGAACTCCATGACGAATTCGGTCAGACCCTCACGGGCATGAAACTGGATGTGAGCTGGATAAAGAGAAGGGTCGCCTCCGATGACGGTCTCGTTGTGGAGCGGCTCAATTCCGTGCTGGCGGCCCTCGATCACACCATTATCGCGGTGCAGCGTATGTCAGCCAGGCTCCGGCCCGTGGCTCTCGACGATTTCGGCCTCAGGGACGCGGTGGAACTCGCCGCCAGAGATGTCACAAAAAGAACGAACATCGTATGTCACATCATCTCCGAGCCCCACAATATGACCCTCAACGACACCGTCACCACCGAGGCGTTCCGTGTTCTCCAGGAAGCACTTACAAACATCGTGCGCCACTCCGGGGCACGCGAGGTCACGATACTGCTCAGGAAACGAAAGGACGTCTTCACCATGGAGGTAAGTGACGACGGCAAAGGCATCAGGAAAAAGGAGCTGGTCAATCCGAGGTCCATCGGTTTGACAGGTATGCACGAACGGGCGCATGCGCTGGGTGGAACGCTGGCCATTATGGGTGTGCGTGGTAAAGGCACCTCGGTCACTCTCACCGTTCCGCTCCGTCCGGTCAGGCGTGACAACTAAAGAGGAACAGACAGATGCTGCGAGTCATTATCGCCGACGACCATCCCGTGGTACTCAAGGGCCTCAGAGAGATCCTGCAGGAGAATTTCAGCGGCATGACCTTCGATGAGGTCCGCAAAGGCTACGAACTCATCACCAAGATACACCAGAACGATTACAACCTGGTGCTTCTTGATATCTCTCTTCCCGACATAAACGGACTCGAGGTACTCAAGGAGATCAAGAAGAAAAGGACGCGTCTGCCTGTCCTCGTCGTGAGCATGTATCCTGAGGAACAGTACGCTATCCGGTCGATAAAGGCCGGCGCGCAGGGTTACATAACAAAGCGGAGCGCATCGGACGAACTGGTGGCCGCGGTGAACAAGATATTGTCGGGCAAGAGATACATCAACCCCGCCTTTGCGGAACAGATGGTCATCGACTTCGAATCCGATACGGAAGCCCCGCCTCACGAGAAGCTTTCCATCCGCGAAATGCAGGTAATGAAGATGGTAGCCAGCGGATTGACGAACAAGGAGATAGCCGAACAACTCCACCTCAGCATAAATACCGTCCGGACCTACCGGGTCCGCATCCTTGAAAAGATCTCCGTCAGGAAGACCAACGAATTGATCTGGTACGCCGTGAAGTACGGTCTCGTCGAGTGAAGACGGCTTGAACCGTTTGAAATGCATTAAAGACTATCAAACCGCCGCAAGATCCCGGGGGAGACACCCCCGGGAGGTCATCGGATAAGAAACGATGACAGGTTGTCTGAACGAAATTACCACAAGATAAATGTCGATTCTGCGACAGACAGGGGGACGGTCCTATTGTAGAGTCTCTATAAGAGGGATTCTGGACACGGAGACTTTTCACGGGCCTTGTCATCGAACCTCGGATGGTGTGTTGCGGAGATGCCCGACAAACAGGACAAGAAGAAGGTCACATTCAAACTGCATGAGCCGTCGGCCCACGAGGTGCTCATGACGGGAAGCTTCTGTGACCGGCGCGAGACCACACGGCCGCTCAAGAGATGCAAGGATGGAACCTGGAGAACAACGATTAGACTCGACCCGGGGGTCCACGAATACCGCATAATAGTGAGCGGCGTCCGGCGGAGTGGATCCGGTCCCACAGCCCGAAGGGCGGGGAAGCCCGGCATCTTCAACTGCGTGGTGTGGGTGTAAAAAAGGTTTCAGGTCCAAGGGGGTAAAGACGGTTTCAAGTTTCAGGTTTCAGGCAAAAGACAGGGACAGCATCTTTACAACAAGAGGATACGGTTTCTGTAGTCTCCGCCAGTCCCCGATCGTGGTTTCTTCGTTGTTCCGACGGGTCGCTTTTCAGGAGGTCCGGGAAGGGCTGATCCACCGGTCTCACCGTCAACCGATATGATTCCTTTTCCTGCCCCCTGCCCCTGTGCCCTATTCACGCCTCCCACTCCCTGTGTTAGACTGTGAGGCAGAGGCGATATGGGAAAAAAGATCGGGCTGGGGTTCCGTGCTCTCGTCATGCTGATCATGTACCTTGCCCTCTCGGGTTGCGCAACATCCCCTGAGTTCGATGAGGCGGCTTGGAGAAAGAAGGTGGAGGAGGCGCGTACGCGCGATCTCTACGCGCCGCATCACAGGGACGGGGAATACTTCAATCCATGGATGCCGATGGAGGAAAAGGGCTTCCTGCATTTCTTGAAATGGAAATTCTTCCTCTCCCGGGAATACTCGGCAGAGGAAAAGGAATTCCTGCCCGCTTTCATTCCCAGCGCCGCGGAGCGCGTCAAGAAAGCACCCGAGGGTGATCTTCTCCTCTGGATAGGTCACGCAACCTTTCTCATCCGCCTCGATTCCCAGTTCTGGCTGACCGACCCCATGCTCTCCGACAGGGCACTCCTGCCCCGAAGAAAGACACGTCCCGCCATGACCACCGATGAACTGAAGGGCCTCGGCGCACCCGGGCTCAACGTCATCATATCCCACAATCATTACGACCACCTGGACAGGGAGACCATCGAAGCCCTGCCGGCCAACACCCGCTTCTTCGTCCCAATGGGTATAAAGGAGTTCATCACAAGGCTCGGAAAGAACGATGTCGTCGAGATGGACTGGTGGCAAAGCGTCGACGCAGGCGGCGGAACGAAGGTCGTCTGCCTGCCGGCGCAGCACTGGTCCCGCCGGATCGGCCAGGCCGCGAACAGCACCCTTTGGGCAAGCTTCCTCATCGTTTCTCCGGGAATCACCCTCTTTTACGGCGGGGACAGCGGATATTTCATAGGTTTTCGCGAGATAGGCAGGCGCTATGCCGGGATAGACTACGCCCTGATACCGATAACCGCCTACCATCCGCGCTGGTTCATGCATTACGCCCACATGGATATCGATGAATCCATTGAGGCGTTCGATGATCTGGGAGGCCGGTATTTCGTACCTACCCAGTGGGGCACCTTCCATCTCGGCGACGACCCGCCGGGATTTCCCGCCCTTGATCTGAAAAGAAGGATCTCCGCAAGGAATCTCGATCCATCGCGGTTCCTCATCATGGATATCGGCCAGATATTGCCCTTGTCGGGAAAGTCAGAGTGATCCTCCCGCTCCAACTTTCCCTTCCTCTTTGTTGTAATCGTCTCTTCCCTGTATTATAATGGCCTCCAGGTACATACCCGGATAATAAACTCAATGCGCCAGGGAGGATGATTATGAAGACAAAGATAACGGTTCTGTGTGCTCTGTGCGTTCTCGTTGCGGCATGCTTCATGGCCGGGTGCGGCAGGGAAGAATCCGCAACCTTTACGACCCCGGAGGGCAAGGTAACGGTGACGGCGAAACAGTCGGGCGAGGAAGGCACGGTAAAGGTGGAGACGAAGCAAGGCACCGCCACCTTCAAGACGGGTCCGCAGGCGGTCAACGAGGCTGAACTGGGTGTGCCCGCCTATCCCGGTGCGCAGGTGGTCTCTTCCGGACAGTACGGCGAAACAAAAGACTCCCGGTCCGGATCGGCTTCCGTTGTCCTGCTCAGCACGAACGACTCATTTGATAAGGTCGTCGCATTTTACAAGGCCAACATGAAAGACATCCGCCAGACGATGGACCAGTCAATAGGGGGCCAAAAGATGGCGGTGTTCATGACGGGCAAAGAGGGGAACATGAGAAACGTCCAGATCGTTGCCAGCGCCTCGGGTGGTCCGACGAACATACACATAACGAAGGTGACGGAAAAGTAGGAGAAATGGGTCACAGGTAACAGGTGATGGGTCGTGGGAAACTCGAAACGTTCTCCCAACCGCCCATTACCTGTCACCCATGACCTGGTCTCACTTTATCCATAGGAGGTCTTTCCTTATCCACCCCGTATCACCCCATTCGTCGCGGAGCCTCAACCAGTTACCTTTCGATGAGATAACCTTGTACGTGTAGTACTTGAGGGCCGGGCTGTCCTTGACGGTGGAATAGCGTGTACCGGGACCCTTGCGTACCCGCGCTCTCTCAACCTTCACCACGGCGCACCGGCACCTGCGAGTAACCAGGCTCCTGTGTATCCAGTACGTGTCGCCGTCGCAATCCCTGACGGCATACCACCTCTTGTCAGTGGATTCCCCCACCTTCTCAAAGGGCATGTACATGTAGACCTGCCACGTCACTTCATGGTTCTTTCCAGGCCCCGACCTCAAATTCGCTTTCGACACCCTGACACACAGCGCCGCCGCGGACGACGCAATGACGAGAACCGCCAGTATGACGGCTGTGGAGAAGATGGCAAATCTCGTCTTCATGAACAGTCCCTCCCTGTGCTCTTTGCGTTGGATCCTGTTATTCTACTTCTTCGGGAAGGACGCGTCGGTAAAACAGTTTACAGGAAAGGATGCTACAGGGCAGTGGGGATCGTTTCACAGGGTTCGGCCCACCAGGGTTCCCCGTCGCGGAAAAGGATGATAGGCCCTGCAGGACTCATGCAGCCTGCCGGACCTATCTCTTTCTTCTCCCTGATACCCTTGAACCTTGAACCTGGAACCGCCTCTAATAGGGATACACGTATACTCTCGGCGGCGGCGGATAGTAGTAATATACTCTCGGCGGCGGAGGTGGGGGAGCCGGCACGACGTACATGGGTTCCGGCCGGGCCAGAGTGCTTCCTATGATTGTCCCGGCAATGAGCCCGCTCGTGACTCCGACAAGGCCCCAACCCGCGCCTCTGCAACAGGATCCGCGGTAATACGGCCTGTGATGATATCTGCCCCTGGCCTCGCTGACGGCAGGTATGACCGCGATCATGAGAATTACAAAAGCGAGAAGGACTAAAACCGTTCTTTTCATGACCCCTCCATCGATCCGGATTCTGTGATGCTTTGTTTCGTAGATGTATAGCAAGATCGGTACCATCCGGCGAGCCGCCTTCAACTAACCGGTAATTCAGGTCTTCTTGCCGCCGGAGTGCTGATGGCAAAAGATTGGGAGGCAAGATCTGTCGACACGGAACGAAAAATACGACATTACCGTCGACAGGGTGTGTAGGGGGGTGTGATAACTAAGTACCGAATAATGTTATAAGTCACTTCTGACTAATCTTACGGTGGGTAAAATTAAGGGGATTTTGGGGGTGTTTTCAAGAGAGGTTTGATGTCGTAATAAGAAACAGCTCTACCATTGCTTTTGGATTGGGACTAGTTTCCTGTGGGTCTGACAGTTATCCAAGCACTAATTTTATAACCCGATCCCTATGCCAATCTTTGTATTCGGGCATTCGAAAAGCTCTTGGACGTACCCATCTTTCCAAGGCTTGTTCGGCTACTTCAGTTACGTGACATACATCCTGATAGTCGGGTGTTTCTTGTGCTCCACGTAGTATCTCCAAAGTATTGCTGGCCATTTCGCATATGAACACTTCTCTACGAACACCATGCCGTAAGAAGTCTCTGTTAATTCCGATCAGTTCCATCGCCGCTCTTATGCTTCTGAGCCTCCAATTCGGTCCATTTCCATAACGGTTATTGGAATAATAGTTGTGTCCTTTGAATTTCAAGTATTCGCGAATCTTTGCGAACAAATCATCTGGTATGTGAAAATGACCATATCCTGACGTGTAACCCACAGACCGGAAGTAATGCCTTCCGTCTAATCTGAGCCGGTTATAAACAGACGATCTGCCAAGAGCAGATGTGGTAGTCACCACTAGAAGGTATGGTTGTTTTGCTTTCCCCGATATGATGCCGACCGTGTTTCCGTATTTCTCGGAAAACATGCTGATAATCTCTCTCGTTCTAACCAAGCAAGCAATCAACTTGCCGCCGAGCAACATGTTGTATGGGGGGAGTGCCCCCATAACATACGCATCCATAACATCAACAAGACGCTCTTTGCGGTCAGACCCGCTCCAGCCTATCGCTTCATCTCGAGCCTTCAGGTTAAAAACAGGATCACCCAGCGCAATCACGCCTATCAGTTTGTGGTTGTGATCATCCCACACAAGGAAACGCATTCTGCGACCAAAACCTTCGGAAACAGGGATGCTCCAAGTAAGTGTTGCAAAGCGGAAAAGTCTGCTCTCAATCGTATTGGTTTGAACCATTTGAAGCCGAGGTTTTATGCGGTTTGGTTTGATATCCTTACCTGAGGCAAAATATCTCAATAACTCTGAAGCATTCTTTTGGATAAACACCAGCGATTGTAGTTGTTTATTCTGGCGTTGAAACGAATGTCGTAGACGGATGGTATTCTTGCTAAGTTCCATCAGGCCGCAGGTGCCCTTTCCCGTTCGCCTGAGTTCTAGCAGATCAAAATGTGCGTCCAAATCCTGTTTGATCTGTGCCTCGAGACTCTCCAATTCAGCTTGATGAATATCGGGCTTAGATAGTGTGCGTTCTGCCTTACCCAGAATTACTGCCACTACGCTAATCCTTGGGGTGCTGTTAGTCTAATGACCCACGATGCTCCGATGCCTTCGCTGAAGGATTCAGTAAAATACTTTGCCGGGACGCTGGTCACGATTGTCAGAGACTTAATTAACGAAGAGACTATCCAGCAAGCTATGGTCTGCAGTTTTGATCCCAATATGGCCAAATGGACATCATACTTCTGTAGCAGTGCTGGATCAGAGAATAAGAGGAGGACAATTTGCTCTACAGACTTCCTATAGTCGAATGTACTCATATCTCTGACACTCCAATCTTTAATCAAAGACTCGTTGATGTCTATTAACGCTTGATAACGCCATGCATTCCGAGGCAAACGTGGCCTACCCGCTATGAAAAGCATATCGGAGTAACTCTCTTGTTTAAGGATCGCTGCAAGGCGGGCTGACTTAAAGGGCAGGAAACCGACTAACGCCCTTCCATGGCCTGGAGAATCATAGCCCTCATGTCCTTCTACCAATTCAACCCGATGCTCATAACCAAACAGCCATGGTGCCTTATCGACTAGGTCTATGATAGAATTTGTGCCTATCTGCTCCCTTAGCGTCTTCCAGGCCTCCTCTTTCGGCCAATATTCTTGCGGTTCGCTGTATCCCAAGTACACCTTATGATTCGATTTGCTCGCCAAATCCAATGCCATAAAAAGACTTCGGTTTGATAATCCTGTGATATCTATAAGGACTTCTTCTGTGTCGACCATGGCCAATGCTTGCTTGAGCCAGACGCCATCATTAGAGTTTGGGACAACAGACCACTTGCCCGGTGCCGCCCCCTCCGCAAGGGTTTCAAACTCACGGCGATATTTCACGTTCCAGTCATCACCTTGAAGGCTGGGGGAATACCTACTGATTATCACCGTTGTAGGCTTCGACCGCGAATTAGTGATCTTCTGCAGTATCGCTAGAGATCGCTCTTCGAAACCTTCCGTTACTATGAGACTGATACGCTCCGTAAGGCTGTTGAGATACGCGTCAAAGTCTTGTTCAGGCTTTGCTTTCAGCAAATATTCTGCACACCTGGTTTCTTCTAAGCTAAGCAACCCCATTTTGCTCCTCAAATAATGGAATATTGCCCTTGGGTTTCTTCCAAATCTTTTTCGGGTTTAGCAGCCACTTTTCGTATTCACTGATGTTCAGATCAACGCAGCCATCTCTTGAAGGGCTGAAAGGGAAACAGGGGGCATAGAGTCTTCGAAAGTATAACTTGCGCGTTGGCAGTCCCCCTTTGCTCTTACCACTACCTCCTGGTATAAGAACACTGTGTTTGAAAAGTTCATCCTGCATTCTTCTTGCCTCTTCGGACAACTCCTCAGTTCCTTCAATTTCAATCCTTAGCCGTTCATCAGGGTCGTTCTTATTGTGGGAATTCAGAAGGTATTGCTTTAAAAGGTTTCCCAGACCCTCTGCAAACTCATAAAGTTTGGGGCCATACACCGCTGTCGACCGAAGCATGGCTAGTTGGCGAAAGGCGAACTGTTTTGTAGTCTCATCTTGGCTCTTAGCCGGAATACTAGCATTACTTCCCCATCTTCCGGCAACAAGGGAATGGAGAAGCTCAATGATGTAGCTCACATCACCCGAACAGAGACGACAAAGAAGACGAAAACCGTAAAAGCGGGCATCCCCGGGCCGACTCTGCTTACATATATAAGTACCAAAGTTCCCATCGTGCGCATGTTCATCGAGCATCGCTCTAAGCTCCCCGATACTCCCCAACCCAGTCTCTTCGAATCTCACCTGCAGAATAAGCTCAAAGAACTCAAGGCACCTTCTTTCTTCTGCTCTAAAGTACACTTCGCCCAAATTAACCTTTGTAAGCTCCCGTCCTTCCTTATATTTTCTGCCGAGTGTATCACTAAGGACGGGGCCATCCCCTTCACTACTGAGTTTGATTCTCACCTCACTAGACAGTCTAAAAATGACCGGGTTGTAAGCGCTAATCGCGAAAGGGGGAAGAAGAGTGGGACTATAATCATCAAGAAGAAACCACACTTCTTTCGATCGAACCCAATTGAGTGACCTGACCGCCCGAGCCAAATGGTACAATACATTGTCCGCGGACATATCGGTTGGTTTGTACGCTGACGGGTCGGGTAAGTTCGACAATTCGACAACCCGCCTCTCGACAGCTTCCAGCAAGTTGCTGTATTGAATGCCGTTACGACCATTACCGTCTAGACATAGAAGTGATGCAAAAACAGGAACAAGTTGTCCGAGTTCCTCCTGAGATATGGCCGCTAAACGTTCAAGGTGAAGCCAGGATAACGTTCTAAGTATCTCATACATGAAATGAATATTAATGAATTCACGGCAAAAATCCTCAGCGAGATTCCTATTAGAATCCTCAAGCTTCTTGTAAGGGGAACGAATAAAGGGGGTGCGAAGCTCTCCCAAGCGAACCAGGAATCCTACATACTTTGAGGAATTCAATCGGTTTTCGACTTCTTCTCGGGAGTTTTCTCCTTTTTCCGGGCGAGCCTGGCTTGATATAGAAAGATATCGCAAAAGCATCGTCTTCCCGCAACCCCTAGGACCCGTTATCAAAACCGGTTCTGATTTCTCAATTCTGTCTTTCCACCTGAGCGTATCTCGAAACAAAAGGCCTATGTCTTGGGGGGCGAGATTTATTGCATTGGTGTTCGACAGGGGTTCTGTTAGAGAGACTCGCGATTGTGTCTTCATTTCCTCGAAGGAAGGAAATTCATTTCCAGTAATGGCTTCACTCACCGTGTTACGAAGTTCCGTAACAACTTGTGCTGGATCGAGGTTTCTTCTGGAAACGTTTGGGTCTGAAAGGCGCTGCCCGAGCTGTCGCAGATTCCTCACAAACGATCGGTCTATCGGACCAAGCCTAGTGAAATTGGACTTTTCAAAACAAGCAGCTAGGCTGAGTATGTGCTTGCTAAGGTAGACGTAGTCGGAACGTACCTCATGTTCGGTTTCACCCGGCAACACTGTCACGGCCGATCCAAAATCTATCAGTTTTGCCTCGTAATGCTCTGGAAGATTTTCATCCGGAGCCACACTCCGAACGAGGATGTTGTCGTCGTGTAAGTCATGGTGCCAAAGCTGTCTCGTATGCATTCGAGCCAAACCACTACTAATCCCAGCCAGGATGTCTACTACATCAATCTTGGTTGGCCTAAAGTCTTCCTTCTCAATAATCTTGCCCAACGGTATTGCGTTCTCAACATACTCGAAAACAAGACACAGGACCTCAACTTCCTTTTCGAACAGCTTTAGGCGCGTGTTAATGGCACGAACGAATCGAGCAATGTTCCTATGAGGGGAACAAGCCACTAGAGCCTTTACTTCATGATCTGTCACCTCGGCCTTCGCCAATCGGTGCGTTGGTATGAGCTTGAGCGCGAACTCTTGGTAATCATCACGAACCTTCACGGTCCAGCCATAAAAACCTCGTCCTATAATCTCAACGGGTTCGTAATCGTCAATTCTCGCTTCCAGAAGCTGGGGTCCTATATCGATGGGGCTGCCACAATTCGGACATGAACCGTCATACATGTCGGATTTGCCGGAACAAAAACAACAACCGTACTCTTTTGTGGACATTTCTCTAACTCCCCCCGCTATTCGTCCTGCCACTAGCTTGGAAAATCTCTTTTGATATTGCTTCGAGTCTATCTAAAACGTGGCTGACGGAGAACCCCGAGACAAAGGCCAGAGCGTAGAGCAAGTATCTTCCTCTGTCGGAGATCTCCTCTGTCGGCAGCTTTGACAACACTTGAAACCCTATGAAGGTGAGGGTATAGGCGAGAGCACCCAAAACAGCACCCAACAAAGGGCGCGTCAGATAATAAAACAACCAGCCCAGACTCCAGTCAGTCGTTGAACCATTCAACCCCGAGGTTTTGGCAGCGCTTTCTGTTATCAATACCTTGTAATATTTTCGGCTTGATGCCATCGCCGCTCCTAGCATTCCGAACGCCCCGCAGAGAAAATGCGTTCTCAGCAGTTCTCTAGTGGCGAGAATCGGGACAGCATTGAGATGTATCACAACAAGTATGGTTAAAGCGAGAAAGATGTACATCACGAGCGCCACGCCCACTACATAGCAACCAATGGGGTAACTTGCTTTCATGCTCTGCGTCTCTTCCTTTCTGGTCGTCTCAGAACCGTCTGTGTATTGGGTCTCTGACACAGTTCATCGTTCCATCGTTCATTCTCTGCAGATCTCCGGCAACGGCCAGCAAGATTCGAATCTTCGCCAGTATAGAAGTCTCATGATTGGTGCAGAAACCTTGCGAGTTGACTGCCCATATGGCCTTATCTCTCCAATTCCCTTGCGAACCATATAACCTTACCATTGATCTTTGCTTGATCAGCTTGAACTTCAAAAGCCTCGTACATCTTATTATCGCTGATGATTCTTACTCGGTCCCCGATAGGCTGAATTCTCTTAATCATAATCACATCGTCCAAAGCAATAGCGTAGACACCGCCCTGGGGTTCTAAATAGTTCCTTCCGCGATCGATGAGAACAAGGTCACCGTTCAGGAGTGTCGGTTGCATGCTATCCCCAGAAACCTTTATGAGAACCATATCTTTCGCGCTGCCCTTCCGGGCGATCCATTCCTTCCGGAAGGCCACCCTCATTTCTATGGAATTCTCGGGAGCAAATCCGGTTCCGGCACTGATTCTACCGCTCACCTGGGGAACATACGTGAAACCTGGTTCTCCTGCGTGTTCAAGGTGACTCAAATCCTTTTTCCGCGATTTCTCTTCCGTTCCGGCATGCTTCGTGGCTACTTGGCCTGTAAGCAACCAATTCAGCGACAAACCTTCTTCTTCACATAATGAAACAATAAGATCGTAAGGAACAGTGGACCGTTTTCGCCAATTTGAAACAGTAGTGGGCTTAACATTAAGCAGCTTGGCAAGGGCCGTGTCATTCTTAAGGCCTTTAAACTCAATAATCTTGTCTAAAATCTCATTAATAGTGCGCATAATGACTTTCCACAGTATGTGGATTATTCTCTTGACACATTATTTCAGTTTGTGGATATAATCTAACCATGGCAACAACAGAGACCAAAAAAAAGATCCAGAAACTCATGATCGACAGGGACGTGAAGGGCGCCGCCATCGCCCGGAAGGTGGGCTGCACGCGCCAGAACGTGTACCACGTCATAACCGGTCGGCAGGTGTCGCCCCACATACGCCAGGCGATCGCCGAGTCCCTGGGCGTCCAGGTCTCGGACCTCTGGCCGGCCGAAGCATCCGAGGAGGCCGCATAGGTGACGGGCATGAGGATACTCCCCATAGAGAAAGTCCTGCAGATAGGCATTGAAAGCGGCATTTTCCCGTCATTCATACTGGGTCACGAGTTCCCAAAAGGTCCGGTCCACGATGTCATACTCGCGGAACCGGGTGCACAGGTAGATGACAAGATCGGCAGGGACGAGTAAGTGATAAAGGACCGTATCAGCATTGAAGAACGCCAGCCTGAAGGAGGAGGTTACCTTCCTCTGCCGCATGAGCCGTCTGTGGGCGTTCGCCAGCTCGACCTGGTGGTACCCCTCCCTGTTCTCGATCTCATCGATCCCGATACATATCGCGGCACGTATGAATGCCTCGAAGCCCTCGTAGGGCAGCCTGTCGAAGATCGCCACGGGCTTGTACCCCTTCGTGAGCACATATCCCCTGAGGTACGGCACAGCCGCCTTGTTCGCGTTCGCGGCGGGCGTGTTCGCAAAACCGAGCTTCTTTCCCTTGGCTCCCGCAGGCCGGCGTCTTATCTCCTCGAGATCCTTCTCAACGCTGAACACCGGCTCATACCTGAGCGCTGTGGCCGTATTTTCCATACCTTCCCTGCATTTCCTGATTTCAAAGATAGTTTGATTCTAACAAACAGAACAGGGGTTTGCAATGTCAAAAGTTAAGCGGAAAATTGACAGCCGCCAGGGGGGACTCTTCGAGTACCTGAAACCTGAAAGACCCCCCGCTCCCGGGAGCCTCAACGTCAGCGCCCGGATCCGCCAGGCCGTCTCCTCGGCCATCAAGAAGTCCGGCATGGACCGCGTCGACATCTGCTCGGCGATCTACAAGCTCACCGGAATCGAGGTGCCGAAGAGCACCCTCGACAACTGGTCGGCGGAGAGCCGGGACCTGGCGGGCGACATCATAGACAACAACGGCAACAAGAGATGGGGCATGTCCGTCGACGTCCTCGCCGCCTTCTGTCAGGTCTGCGGCGACTACGAGGTGCTCTTCATCCTCGTCGAGGCCTGCAACTACAAGGCCCTGAAGGGCAAGGACGTGGTCCGGGCCCGGGCAGGGCTTCTCAAGGAAGAGATCACCAAGAAACAACAGGAGCTCAAGGAGCTGGAGCGGGCGCTCCTCGAACACTAAAGAAGGAGGGACATGTGGCAACGACCTACAAACGCATTGAGGCGGTGAGAAAGACCGGCGAGATTCTGAAGTTCCTCGCCGGCCAGAAGGAACCGGTTCCGTGCCCGAAGATAGCCCAGGCGGTGAACCTGCCGACGGGCACGGCCATGTGCCACCTCGCGACCCTGGAGGACCTGGGGTTCGTATCGACCGTCGGCGACCGGTTCCGCCTCGGCATGGGCCTCGCCCTCTTCTGGGCGCGGGTCAAGAGCACCCTTGAGGCGGAGAAGACCCGCATAGAGCAGAACATCAAGTCCCTGGACATGGAGGAATGATATGGCGCGCAAACCGAAGGTAACAGACGAACAGGTCGAGGCCTCGAAGGAGATCTACCGGATCGCCCGGGAAGAGGCGGACATCGAGATGACGAAGCTGCGAGGGGAAATGGCAGCCAAGCTTCCCCAGTACGAGGCCATGGGTATTCTCAGGAAGATCCAGCACGACAGGGCCTACAACGACCTTATCGAAGCCCTGGTTCTCTTCAGGATTAAGGATAGCAAAGCATACAAGGACGGCGGGTTGAACTGGGAAGATTTCTGCAGCGCCGCCGGGTACGACCGCAGAAGAGCGGACGAGATAATCAGTGATGTGCGGCCGGTATTCCAGACTTTTTCGGCGGATTTCGCCGGTTTTCTAGGAATCGGTTTCAATAAAATCAGATACTTGGGCAAATCGGTTTCGGCGGAATCCGCCAGTTTTGAGGATGGCGCCCTCGTTATCGAAGGCGAGAAAATCCCCCTTACCCCCGAGCACAGGGATGAGATTGAGGCGGCGATCGACAAGCTCCAGGAGGAACTGAAGCAACAGAAGGAAGACTCCGCCGCGCAGAAGAAGGCCTTCGAGCGCGTCCAGGCCGACACCCACAAGACGGTGACGAAGCTCGAGAAGGAGCTCGCCCGTCGCAAAGGGTTCCTCGACAACAAAGAACTGAGCGACGAGGAGGCCGCCTTCGCGAGTAAGATCGCCGCGCTTAAGACGGCCTTCGACGGGTACCTCCTTACCATCGACCCCGAGAACATCGAGGAGCTTGAGCTGAAGAGGGAGCCTTCGGTGCGCATGCGGGCGGAGTACATCACGGCCCTCTCGTACATGAAGATGCAGATCCTCAAGATGTACGACATCGCCGAGGAGATGTTCGGGGACTGCATCATGATCCCCGAGAAGGCCCCGGACTTCGGCATGCCGGGACAAGAAAAAGGGTCCGAGTGAGGCAGGCGGACATGTGGCAGGAAGAACTGGCGGCTGAACTGAGTAGCGCAGGCGACGCATCGGCACGATCGAAGGTGGTCGAGGAGTACGCCCAAAGGACGGGCATGAGCTCCCAACACCTTTACCGCGTCGCTCGCCGGTTCGGGTACGCCTCCGGCCGCCGCAGCCGCGCCGACAAGGGCGTCCGCAAGTCCGGCCTCACCGATCAGCAGGTCGACCTTGTCGCCGGGCTCATCCACAAGACGGCCCGGGAGGTGAAGGGCCCTATCATGCCTGTCGAGCGCTCTCTGGAGATCGCCGTCGACTCGGGATACATCGACGCCGACCAGGTGACGCCCGCCGGCATGCGGCATATCCTGCGCACGGCCCGGCTCAACGACGCGAGCCTCAAGGTCGCCGATCCCCACGGCCGCATGCGTTCCCTCCACCCCAACCACTGCCACGTCTTCGACGTCTCCGTCTGCATCCAGTATTACTTGAAGGGCAAGAAGGGCCTGTGCATCATGGACGAGCGGGACTTCTACAAGAACAAGCTCCACAACTACGCCAAGATCAAGGCACGGCTCTTGAGATATGTCGTCGTCGACCACTTCTCGGGGATGTTCTACTTTCGGTACTTCGAGGCGGCCGGGGAGACACAGAACAACCTCTATTCCTTCCTCATCGAGGCCTGGCGGGGCCGGGACGACGAGAGGTATCCCTTCCGCGGGGTTCCCTTCCACCTCCTCATGGACAACGGAGCGGCGAACTCCGCCCGGGCCGTCGTCTCCTTCCTTAACCGCCTCGAGATCAACATCCCCCCGGGGAGACCTTACAACTCTGAGCGCCAGGGCGCCGTGGAGGTCATGCACAACATCATCGAGGAGTGGTTCGAGTCGGGTTTAAGACTCCAGCCCGCCTACGATATCGACACCCTCAACGTCTGGGCATACGATTTCTGTGTCAAGCATAACGCGGGCCGGGTGCATACCCGCCACGGGATGACCCGCACGCAGTGCTGGCTCATGATAAAGGAAAACGAGCTCCGGGAGCTCCCCGGCAGGGAGATCCTCTCGGAGCTTTACTCGTATACGGATGAGCAGTTCACCCGCCTCGTCAACAGGGATTACGCCATATCATACAAGGGGGAGAGCTACAACTTAAAGCACGTCGAGGGCATTGTGCCCGGCGTCTCGACGGTGCGGATCATCATAAAACCCTTCACCCCCGAGACGATCGGCGTCGCCTTCCGCGACGTGGTCTACGAGGTGAAACCCATAAAAACCCTGCCGGCCGAACTCGGGGCGTTCCCCGTCACCGCGGCGGTGATCGGCGAGGAGTATAAGGCACAGCCCGACAGCATCGTCCAGAAGGCGAAGAAGCGTATCGACAACATGGCTTACGGGGAAGACCCCAAGAAAGACCAGGCCCCCTTTGCAGGCCTCAAGGTCTTCGGCCACCAGGCGGACAAGATCGATCTCACGCTGATCCCCCGCAAGGGAACACCCATGGAGATCGACCGGGCCATCCTGGAGAAAAGGATATCCTTCACGGAGTTCTTAAAGCGCCTTACAGGCCGGGTGGGGGCTATATCGAAGGAGACAAACCAGGCCCTCCGGGGTGCATTCGGGGATTCCATCGAGATATCGAAGGCGGACGAGGTCATCGCCCAGATCGAGGCGGAGGGTAACTGGAACACGGACACCGGACACAACGGCGGCATGCAGTCCGCCAATCAATAATCAAGGGAGGTGAGGATGTGGGACGAAAAGCGACGGCATACGGATTAACGATAAACCCTATCATCCTGAAGCAACTGCTTGTCGATTGCGACATCAACCAGGGAGCCCTCGGAGAGGTGACAGGCCTTGCCCGGACAACCATCAACATCGTGGTCAACAGGGGATACATCCCCCTCGAGCACCCGGAGTTCAAGTCCCTGGTCGAGGAGTTCATCGGCGGCAACGTGCGCGCCCGGAAATGGCTGGCGCACCACTGCCTGAAGGTCGAGAACATCTGGGACCCCTTGGGGCGCGTGCTTAAGAACTCTCAGCCCGTCGGCAGCGTAGCGAGAATGATGGCGACGAGGCACAGGCGGGAAGTCAGCGGCGATTCGGAACATGTTCGAGTAATACGGGAGGTGGAAGTGATAACGGAAGACACAAAGAGGCATTTCAGGCTTTTCAAGAACCCCTTCATCAACGACGTCCAGGAGGAGAAGGACATCTACATGTCCTCCGAGCACCACTACATCGAGGCGGCGATGATCGACGCGGCCAAGCACGCGGGCTTCCTGGCGGTGGTGGGGGAGGTACAGAGCGGCAAATCCATCATGCGCCGCAAGGTGGTCCTCACCCTGCAGCGCGAGGGAAACGTCCGGGTCATCTTCCCCCAGATCGTCGACAAGGACCGGGTGACGGCGGGGTCCCTGTGCGACGCGATCATCCACGACATAAGCAGTGAGAAGCCGAAGGTGAAGCTCGAGGAGAAGTCCCGCCAGGTCCTGCGGCTCCTTCTCGCCCGCCACAAGCAGGGCTCCCGGCACGTCATCATCATCGAAGAGGCACACGATCTGGGCTTTAAGGTCTTGAAGCTCCTCAAGCGGTTCTACGAGTTCGAGGACGGCTACACCAAGCTCCTCGGCATCATCCTTATCGGCCAGCCGGAGCTCAAGGACAAGCTCGACGAGGGTGATCACCCGGACATGCGCGAGGTCATCCGAAGGATCCAGATCGCGGAGATCCGGGGTCTCAACGGCAACGTGAAAGACTACCTCATGCTCAAGTTCAAACGGGTCGGCGCAAAGGCGGAGGACGTCTTCACCGATGAGGCAATCGCCTCACTGTCGAGGCGGCTCACCGACAGGGACGGAAGGACGGGCAAGACGATAAGCCACGCCTACCCGGGCCTCGTCAACAACTACGCGGCGAAGGCGATGAACCTCGCCTGCCAGATGGGCTGCGAGAAGGTGACGGAAGAGGTGGTGATGGAGATATGAGGACACGGCCGAGGACGCAATTCCACAAGCAGCAGGCGAGTACCGGCGGGCATTCCGGGAACACAGGGAGCCCGACCGGAAAACCGTCCAGATACCCCAATGGCGACGTCTGGTGCCAGCATCACGGGGACCGCATCGATCACGCGGTCTGCATAACGAGAGCAGTGCGGCAGCCCGACAAATGCCGGGGCTGTCCGCTCAACCTCTAAGGAGGCAGGAATCATGGGGAAACTTTTGAGTCTCATTATCGGTGAAGAGGAGAGGCCCGTACAGGCGATTCCCCTCGAACATGCGGTTCTCTGCATGAACTGCGAGACCGTGTTCGACATGGCGGAGCGCATCTGCCCTGTCTGCTGCAGCGAGACCTTCCTCAACATAGGGGTCGCCCTGGGTGATGAGGAGACGAAGTCACGGATCCGGCGACAGGCGGTGACGGCATGAAGGCGGCGGTCGAGGTATACAGGGACATGTGCATCATCAAGATCCTCGATGACACCGGCGCCGTCACGGACCGGTTCGAGACAAATGAGATCTTCGTACAGAACTACATACACGAGAGAGGAGAGGCCGATCCGGAGGGAACCCTCCCGATCGTGCCTAAGACAGTGAACTAAGGAGGATATGTATGCCAACACTGGGAGAGATTGAAACATTGACGAAGTCCTGGGCCGACGCCCAGGACAGCCTCGTGGAGACCATCCAGGGCCTGGAGGACGCGGTAGAATCGCTTAGGCGCCAGTACCTTCCCGCACTGAAGAGGCAGGTGGCCATCGCCGCCGAAAGGAAGGCACAGCTCAGGGCCGCAATCGAGGACGCGAGGACGCTCTTCACACGCCCCAAGACCCTCGTTATCCACGGAGTGAAGGTGGGCTACGAGAAGGGGAAGGAGGAAGTCATCATCGAAGACGAGGACCTCACCGTCGTGCTCCTTGAGAAACACTTCCCGGAACAGAAGGACCTCTACATCAAGACAAAGAAGACCGTCAAGAAGCGGGCCGTCAAGGACCTCTCCGAGCTTGAACTGAAATCCATCGCGGTGACGGTCACGGATCCCGGCGACATCGTGGTCATCAAGTCCATGGACTCCCAGATCAAGAAGTACGTGGACAAGCTCCTGAAGGAGCGCGATGAGGACCTCGCGGCCGAGGAGGCGGCATGAAACGCCGCGACCCCCGGGAACTGCTGAGGACGATGAGGAGACTGTGCCCGCCCGGGGAAGATACGGGCATCACGATCATCTCCCGGGACGACACGGGATTCCTGGCGAGGATGGAGCTCAGCCCCGAGGCGGCGCGGTGCATCGAGAAGAAGCTCCGCAAGCCCCGGGCCGAATAGAAGGCCGAAACGGCGCCCATCGCGCCGTCTGTCCGTCACGCGGGCACTGAGGAGGCTGTAAGGTGACAACAATGAACGATACGACAGCGAACAAACCAGAGGACACCGGCTGCCATGTCTGCGGCAGGACCATGAAGCGCTTCGCCCAGGACCACTGGTACTGGTATTACCGCTGCGCCTGCGGGTGCGAGCGCCTCGTCCCCAAGGAAGAGAACGAGAGGGGATATCAGCCCATGTCGGGAAAGGAGACGCCCGCCGCATGAGACCCGTCGAGCCCAAGCAGATACGGCTCATCCACATCGCCAAGGGCCAGCTCCACCTGGGTGATGACACCTACAGGCTCATGCTCGAGGAGTGGTTCGGCGTGAAGACGAGCAAGGACCTCACCTACAACCAGGCCTCGACGCTCATCGACGAGATGAAGAAGCTCGGTTTCCGTCTGAAGACGAAGCGGACCCCTCCCCAAAATCCCTGCTGGCCCTGCGCTCCCCGGACGCCCGGCATGCCCCTTCCCGAGAACGTCGTCGTCCTGGCGAGCCCGGGCCAGCTCCGGATGATCGAGCACCTTACCGCCGACATCAAATGGCGCCACTGGGACGGGTACCGCCGTTGGCTTAAGAAGTACTTCAAGGTCGACCAGGTGCGGACGTCCCTCGAGGCCTCAGCGGTCATCGAGGCCCTGAAGGACATGTGGAAGCGCCAGAACGGCTGCGCGTGCAAGAGGGTGCAGAATGGCTGACAGATCCCTTTCCTGGCTCAAGGAGATCGAGATCGAGGACCTCCTCGACAAGGACGTGAAGCTCATTCATGACCACTGCGGGATGGACGTCCTCATCGCCATGCTCGTCAACTTCCCCTCGATGGGCCTATATATCAGCACCCGACCGCTTACAGAGGCGAAGAAGCGCTACATCAAGAAATACCACAACGGCACGAACACGAAGGATCTCTGCCGGCTTCTCGACGTGTCCGAGCGATTCGTGTATGATGTGCTTGAAAGCGGCAACAGCCTTCCCGGACAGGACCCCCTCTTCCAATTCCCTGAATAACATTTCTTGAACGGCTCAAAGGACTTCCCCGCGCCGGTATTCTACTCTTTCGGGAATGAAACACCTTCCTTGCATAGCGCAGGATGCCGGGCCCGTCGCACCCGGTGTCCTGCGCCCTTTCAAGAAAAACCCCCATGAACTGGTGAAGTCCCGGAGGGGAGGCGAGCCGTTGCACAACCCGGCCGCCCCTCTACCGGGCACACGTTCGGGAGGTGCCCTTTGATACCCAAGCGCCCGGCGGAGTGCTTCATGAAGCTCGACGACACGCAGCTCCTCGCCCTGTGCATCTACGGGGAGACGGGCAAGAAGTTCATAACGGGCCAGCAACTCGGTGTGGCGTCGTGCATCATGAGCCGCGTTAAAAACAGGTATGTAGGCCAAACACTGAAGGACGTAATCCTCTTTCCCGGACAGTTCCCCTGTTTCCAGGTCGGCAACCCGAACCGCCTGGGCCTCATGGCGATCGCCGGCGGATGGGACAAGGCGTTCCAGAAAAACAAACACCTGCGCGAGTGTTACCGGATCGCCGAGGGTGTTATGAACGGAGATCTCCCGGACAATGTCTCCGGGGCAACCCACTACAGAAGAAGCAAAGACCCGACTCCCTGGTCGGAGGCGAAGGAACTTGTCGCCGTCATCGGCGACTTTGAGTTCTACGCATAATCGGAGGTGTACGTGATCTTGTATGTCATCATCTTTGTGATCGGACTTTTGCCCGGGGTCTTGCTCGGGATCCTCATCGCGAAGCGGAACCCCCGTTTCGTCGAGTGGTGCAATGCGCTCTATCTGAAGCTCCGCGGCAAGGCCGCCACAACGGTGGAGGAGATCCGGGACCGCATCGGTGATGAGAAGGGCAGCGCCGAGGTATCCCCGGTGTCCGTAAATGTCCTGGTGAAGTATCTCCTCCGGTTCGGCCTTCCCCTGGCCGGTGTCATCGGGCTTATCGCCCTTCTGAAGGCGGACACGATATCGGTGGTCCTCTACAAGTGTTGTCTCATCCTCACGGGGTTCATTCTGGCCGAGGCGATATGGGTCGTCGGCTACAAGTACATCTTCGGGAAGATCGAAAAGGAGGGCATCAGTGAATATGACCGGCGCAGCATCATGCTTTTTCGCGGCATGCTGTACGCTGCTGTTATCCTGGGTCTCACCGCCGGACTGTAACGCTCTCGACCGGTGCCTCAGGTACCGCGCCCAGGTGATCCGGGAGGCCCGCTACCACATCGGCCTTAATGCCCCCTGGCACCTCTTCCTCGGGCAGATCGAGCAGGAGAGCGGATGCCGGCCGGGCGTCACCGCCTTCGACGGCGGAGCCGGCCTGGGTCAGTTCATGGCGTCGACCGCCGAGTGGATCCAGGACCGCGAGGAGGCCCTCCAGGAGATCTCCGTGAAGCCGTCACCCTATGATGCGCGGTGGTCCATCCGGGCGCTTATCCTTTACGATCGGTACCTCTACGGGGTGGTCCTGTGCGAGGGCTGGCCCTATGCATTCAGGGCATACAACGGGGGCCAGGGGATCTTGAACAGGGAGATCCGCCGCGCGGGATCCTGCGACCGGCAGGCAATAGAAGAGCAGTGCCGGCGCAAGGTCATCAGGCTCAAGAACGGCAGTCTTCTCGATCTCTGCTGGGTGAATATCGATTACCCGCGGCAGATCGAACGCAGGGGGGAGAGGTACAGATGACGACAGAGATAGCCTTGAAGATAGCCAAAATCCTCGCTCCCGTCCTCATCGGAGCCATCATCGGCGCCGCCATCGCCGGCTGGATCCAGCAGACCAGGCTCACCATGAAGGAGATGGAGCTCACAAAGGTGAAAGAGGAACTCGCGACCACACAGAGGGAGCTCACCGACTGCCAGGACGCGAACGCGATGAGCCAGGCAACGATCGGGAGCATGAAGGCGGAGTTGCAATCGACACAGACAAGCTGCACGGCAAGGCTCAAACAGAAGGAGCGCACGGCCGCCGAGATCACGCGGATCGACAACCTGAAACCGGGGGTGAAGGCAAATGAGACAAAGGGCAATGCTGGCAATAGTGGTACTGGTGATCCTATCCTCGACGGCCTTAACCGGTTGTACCTCCGGGAAGGAAAACCGGCAGATCGTGAGGACTGAGTACGTGAGGCAACAGGTCCCGGAGCCTCCGGCGCCGCCGGAATACTACCCGGTCACCTTCACGGCGAGGGACGGCTTCTACTGTCTCGATCCCGACAACGCGAAGGGGCTCCTCAAGAACCGCGAACTGGACAGGGGCTACCAGACGGAGATGAGAGGCACCTTGGAAGGCATGAAGGAGGGCGAAGGCAGATGACCCCCGAGACCGCACATACCCTGGCCGCGATCGCGACGATCATCGACAAGCTCGGCGCCCTGCCGATAGGGACGCTCCTCATCGTCATCATCTTCGGTCCGTGGATCTTTACCTTTGTGATGGAAAGAGCCCACGAGAAACGGATCACAGCGATGGAGGCCATGTACAAGAGCAACGTGAAGCTTGTCGAAGCCTACGCAAGACTGGCCGACGGGCTTAACGATGTAATCACGCTCAACACGGCGAAGTGGAGCGAGACGATCGACAAGATCAACGCGAACCAGTACTGTCCCCTGGCACGGGTGAAGAAGGTCCACATGGAGGATATGCATGGGTGAGATAGCGAGGCTCAAAACGGAGATACAGGCGAGGAAGTTCCGGGCCCTGGAACTCGCGGCGGAGATCGACCGTAAGGTGAAGGACATCAAGGAGGCCCTCTCCGGCTATCCCCTCACGAAGCCCGAGAACTTGCGGCTCGCCATGATCGCTGAGATCTCCGCCGTGCTCGAGAGGCTCCAAGCAGAATACCTCCAGGTGCAGCGCGAGATCGAGCTTGCCGAGAAGGAGCTGCAATAGATGGCGAACAGATCCTACCAGATCGAGACCCGCGAGGACGCCTACGAGACCTGGCGCTCTTGCGGACAGAACATGGAGCAGACCCTCGCCGAGCTTAAGAAAAGGGGCTACTCCATCTCGAAGCCTACCCTTTACGACTGGATGGAGAAGTACGGGTGGAAGGACCGGGCGACCCGCGCCGAGGTGTACGAGAAGAAGACGGGCGACCCGGCGATGAGCGCCGAGGCCCGGGCTCTTCTGTCCCTCGAGAAGGTCCAGGAGCGCTACGAGGCGTACTTCGAGACCCTGGGACCGGGCAAGGTCGACAACCAGGCCATGTTCGCCTACACGGGGATCGTCAAGTCCATCACGGAGATAAAGGCGAAGACCGGGGCCGTCAAGGCGGCACTCTTCCTCGACTTCATGAAGGACCTCATCGGGTGGCTCGGCAAGAACGACCCCGCAGCCCTCGAGGCCATCGAGCGGAACTTCGATGATTTCGTGAGATACGCACAGGAGACGTATGCCGCTTAGTGCCAGACAGCGCAATTTTAACAGGGAGATAGAGACCCTCCGGGCCCTCATCCAGTCGAAGGCGAAGCCCTTTGCCGACGACAAAAAGGCGCAGCGCGAGCGCATGAAGCGCGGCGAGAAGGATCTCGCCTTCTTCGGGCAGACCTACTTTCCCCACTACCTCGACACACCGCCCTCGGCTCTCCACAGGTATTTCTGCGACCGCTACCCGGCGATGATTGAGAAGGCCGTCGAGACGAGTGCCGGCGACCGGGAGGCCGACGCAGCCCCCCGGGGCAACGCGAAGTCGACGTGGACGACGCTCATCCTCCCCGTATGGTGCACCGTCTACAAGAAGAGGCACTTCATCCTGGAGGTCTCCGAGACGGCCCTGCAGTCCCAGGACTTCCTCTCTTTCATCAAGGCAGAGCTCGAGACGAACGAGAGGCTAAAGCAGGACTTTCCCGACGCCTGCGGTGAAGGGCCCGTCTGGCGGGCGGACACCATCATCACCAGGAACGGTGTCAAGGTCCGCGGTGTCGGCGCCGGCCAGAAGCTCCGCGGCATGCGCCACGGGGCGAAGCGTCCTGACCTCGTCATCGGGGATGACCTCGAGAACGATGAGTCCGTGGAGTCTCCGGACCAGCGTAAGAAGCTGGAAAAGTGGTTCTTCAAGGCCCTCATGAAGATCGGGCAGCCCGACACGGTCTACATCATTGTCGGCACCATCCTCCACTACGATTCGCTCCTGTCCAATCTCCTCAAGAAGCCGGGATGGAAGGGGCGCAAGTTCAAGGCCGTCTTGAAATGGTCACAGTCGGGGCTGTGGGACGCCTGGGAGGCCCTTTTCGCCGACATCACGATCGGCAAGGAGGAGGCGGAAGAACGGGCGGACGGTTTCTTCTGCGAGCACCGGGAGGAGATGCTCGCCGGCACCGAGGTCCTCTGGAAGGAGCGGGAGGACTACTACTACCTCATGAAGATGCGCGTCTCCGAGGGCCGGGCATACTTCGACAGCGAGAAGCAGAACGATCCCATCAGCCCCGAGGACTGTCTCTTCAGGGAGGAGGACATCGTCTACTACGACGACGACGACGTGGACCTCGCGGGGATCCCCCTCGACGGGACCCTCGATCCGTCCCTGGGCAAGAAGTCGAAACGCCATGACCCCTCGGCCATCATCGGGGGCAAGTACATAAACGGCAGGATCTACCTGACCATCGCCGACATCGAGAAGCGCGTGCCCGACAGAATCATCGAGAACGTCCTCGTCTATCATGGGCGGGAACGCTTCCGGGCCTTCGGTGTCGAGTCGATCCAGTTCCAGGAGTTCTTCGCCACGTCCCTCGCGAAGGAGGCCCATAAAAGAAACCTCACGCTCAACGTCGTGGAGCTCCATCCCCACACGGACAAGCTCCTGCGTATCCAGACCCTGCAGCCCTGGATCAAGAACGGGTGGATCGTCTTCAGGAGAAACATGCGGGCCCTCATCGATCAGCTCGTCCACTACCCCATGGGGGACCATGACGACGGACCCGACGCCCTGGAGCAGTTAAAGAGCATGATCGAGGCGGGGATCATCAAGGCGGCCTCGGTCTCAAGCGACGCGGAGAAGGACGATTACCACGCCGAGAGGCCCGGGAGGGAGCGCATGGGCAGGATGCGGGACCACTATGGGAGATCGGGGAGGAGGCAGGCTGCATGAGCATCAAGGACCGATTGATCGGGGCTTTCTTCGGAGGGATCATCGAACAGAAGGTGAACGATCGTCTCAAGGCGGCGAGCGTTCTCGATGCTCCCGGAGACGCGGGATGGAGGAAACTCACCGGCAACCCCGACAGGAATCTTCTACCCACCACCCAGGAGAGGATGATCGAGATCGCGTACTGGCTCTACGAGACAAACCCCTTCGCCCGGTGGTACGTGGACATCACTGTCGCCTTCATCCTTGGAGAGGGTCTGCCCTACGAGGCGGAGAACGAGGAGGTGAAGGCCGTCCTCGACGAGTTCTGGTACGACCCCATCAATCGCATGGACCTTTACTTCCCGAAGCATTGCCGGGAGCTCATGATCTACGGTGAGCTGTGCCTGCCCGTTTTCACAGCGGAGAACACGGGAAAGGTCCGCCTGGGGTTCATCGACCCGGCCGAGATCAGTGACGTCATCACCGATCCGGAGAACGTGAAGGTGATCATCGGCGCCGTAATCAAGGGGAGTGCCGGCACGGGCACCGATCGGAGGCTCAAGACGATCCTCCCGAAGGAAGCCGAGTACATCCTCTCCCCTGGCGCCCGTGCCCTGAGGGATAATTTTACCGACGGCGAGTGCTTCTACTACGCCATCAACAACGTGACGAACTCCCCGCGGGGCCGCAGCGAATACCTTCCCATCGCGGACTGGCTCGACGTCTACGAGCAGTTCCTCTTCGACTACGCCGACAAGTGGCCGCAGCTCAATGCCTTCGTCTGGGACCTCCTCGTCCAGGACGGGGACGACAAGGCGATAAAGGAGCAGCTCGCGAATTTCACCAAGAAGCCGGGCAGCGTCTTCGGCCACAACGGCAAGGTCAGCCTCACCGCCGTCACCCCTGACCTCAAGGCCATCGACGCGGAGACGGGGGCGCGGCTCTTCAGGAACCACATCCTCGGCCGCAAGGGCTTCCCCGAGCACTGGTACGGGGGAGGCGGTGATGTGAACCTCGCGACGGCGGGCGAGATGGGGACCCCGGCGTACAAGATGCTCTCTCTCGATCAGAAGGAGATCAAGTACATTCTGGAGGACATCTTCACCGTCGTCATCGATCGGCGCAGGCAGGCGCGCACCCTCATTGTCACCGACGAGGAGGCCCTCCAGTTCACCGTCTCGACGCCGGAACTCGTCTCCAAGGACATGACGAAGAACTCCGCGGCGATCCAGCAGGTGGCGGCGGCACTCGTCAGCGCCGAGAACCAGGGCTGGGTGGACAAGGAGACGGCCCGGAAGGTCTTCGCCTATATCATCGGCATGCTCGGCATCGACGTCGACCTCGACACCGTCGTCGAGAACATGCGGCGGCAGAGCGAGGACGAGGGGTACGAGGACTACGGGTCTTCCCCCGGGGGTGACGAATGACAGGTGCCTCGGGAGTCATCATGCAAATCTGGCCTCAGGATGCGTTTGAGGCGTTGACAAGGGCAAATACCCGCGGGTTGTCGTTGACAGGTGTTATAACTATGTCAACGGCGATTGTGGCGGGTATTCCGGGGCAGGCCCGGGGGGTATTTCCGGCATGATCACCGTTACCTCCGAAATCAGGCGCCTTCTCAAAGAAAAAGACCGGGCGATCCGCTCCGGCGAGAGGACCATGCGGGCCGTCATGGCAAACCTGCACAAGCAGGTCATGGGCGAGCTCAGCGGCGCGGCCCTCACATCCTGGGATAGCTACTACCTCAAGAAGCTCCTCGGCAACGTCGAGGACCTCATGGGCGCAACGCAGGGAAAGGCCCGGCGGGAGCTATCGGGTCTTCTCGATGACATGTGGGACCGGGGGGGCTCCCTCGTCGATTCTACCTTAAGGGTTGCCGACCTGTCCGCCGGCTTCCGTATCGGACGGGCGTCCATCGACGCCCTGAAGGAGTATTCCAGTTCCTACCTGGAGAAACTCTTCGGCGATGCCTGGTACGGTATCAAGGGCGAGATCAACCTCGGGATTCTCGGTGCGCAAACACCCCAGCAGGTGGCGGCGGCGATCGGAAAGACGCTCCAGTCAGGGAGGTTCAAGAACTACGCGAACCGCGCCGAGACGATCACGCGCACCGAGATGGGCCGCATCTACTCCGAGGCTACTCAAATCCGTATGGCGGAGGCCGCGCAGCACGTGGAAGGCCTCGAGAAGCAGTGGGTCCACGCGGGACACCCGCGGCAGCCGCGACCGTCGCACGTCGCCGCCCACGGTCAGCACGTACCGGTGGACAAACCGTTCATGGTGGGCGGCATTGCCATGATGTACCCCAGGGGTCCGGGGGTACCCGTGTCGGAGATCATCCGCTGCGGCTGCGACCACGTGCCGTACCATGCACGATGGGCCGAAGAGCCCGTCATTACACGCGGCGGCGACAGCACGGCCTTCCCAGGCATACGGAACAAGGCGATGTGCAGGTACGCCGAGGAATCGCTGGAGGCGGCCCCGGAGAAGGTCCGGCAGATCGTGAAGAGGTTCGGACCTGCCTGCAAGGTGCGGAAGAAGGCACGGCCTGGCTCATATTATGACTTCCGCAAGAAGACCATCAGTATCAGCGCCGACTCCTTGAGAGATGGGAACGGGTTTGTTTTCCGCCACGAGTTCGGCCACTTCGTGGACATGGAAGGCGGCACACAGGTGAGCGCGGCCAGGGCCCTGTCGGTGAGGGGAGGTTTCAGCGATGCCCTCCGTCTCGAGAATCAGGGAATCCGGGGCAGCCAGGAGCGTCTCGAGCGGCTCAAGGCCGACATCAATTCAGTTGGGGGGAGATGGCGTACCGATCAGGCGGTGTCCGACCTTTTCGGCGCCGTGACAAACAACCTGGTTGTGGGCAAATACGGCCACTGGGGCGCCTACTATCGCGCGCGATCCGGCTGGGGGCACCAGATGCAGGCATTCGCAAATCTCTTCGAGATATATGCGAGGAATGACAAAACGGTAATCAGATACGTGAAGCAGGAATTGCCCGATCTGTGGGCCGCGTTCGAGGGGATTATCGATGGACTTTAGAGACTACACGACAACATCGGCGGTGGGGATCTCCCACCCGTGCTTTGCGTACTCGATGGGCTTACCGGACTTGAGGGCCTTGCTCATGAGCGACTCGAGGCGGGTTGCGGTGATATCGGGGGCGCAGAAGGTATCGATCATACCGAACCTCTCCACATATTCCACAAACAGCTTGTCGTCGACCTTATTGATCTCGGCGGAAGTCATAAAAGATCATCTACACCATGTTTTTGGGTTTGTCAAGAATTGGATTACAAAGGAAATCAAATCAAAGGAGGGACGCTAATGGCGAAGGTACAGCAAAAACACCTGGAAGGCCTGATCTTCAGGACGAACGAGGAGAGGGAGGTCCCCGACGCGGACGGGATGAAGCGGAAGAAATACCACCTTGTCGAGCGGCCGCTCACCGTCGAGGACGTGATCTCCCAGCAGGACAATGGCGAGAGCTTTCGCATCGTCACCGCGGACGGCCGCAAGTACGACGTGCCGAAGACGCCGGCGAAGGGAGGGAAGGACGATGCCGAGTAAGCGCGTGCTCACGCGGCTCCTGTGCGCGGGGGACGGCGGCGGTGACGCGCTGACAGGCGCCATGAGCTTCGCCGAGATCCGCCGGGCCCTCTGTGACGCGTTCACGGCGGCCTTCCCCGGATCCCGGGGCGATATCGTCGACGTCTACGCGGACCATTGCATCATCTCCGACGGTACGGGGGTGCTCTTCGAGGTCCCCTATACGATCGACGACAGCGGCAGGGTCGCGACGGGCGACATGACGAAGGTCCGCAAGCGCGTCGACTACGTGGCGATCCAGTCGGCGTCGCACCTCACCGCGGCGGCCGACGAGACGGTATCACCCGACTACGGGTACCGTTGGCGCGTGCAGATCGTCGACGCGGGACCGGACCGGCAGAACATCGCGAACTATGGCCTCGACGTCCTTAAGGCGGCGGCGCCCGCATACGAAGGGGCGCGTGTCTTCGCCCTCTCCCAGGGACAGCACGACAACCCGGCGAACCCCTACGGCAAATCCGTGCGGGACCTGGTGGGTTGGCTCTCCGATGTCGCGCCCAACGCGACGGGGCTCGAGGGCACATTCAATATCCTGAGGTCCGCCTCGTGGCTCAGGGACATGATCACCGACGCTTGGCAAAGGGGCAAGAGGGACATCGTGGGTCTCTCCCATGACGTCATGGCGAAGACGACGGCGTCGCGCTCCGGCGGTCCGAGGCAGGTGGAGAAGATCGTCCGTGTGGACAGCGTCGACGTGGTGTACGACCCCATAGCGGGCGGCAAATTACTACGCATGGCCGCAGCCTTTACGGCAGGCCAGGAGGAGGCAGAGATGCTTGAAAAACTGTTGGCTGCCTTGAAGGCGCAGAGGCCCGACCTCTATGCGACCATCGAGGCGAAGGTGAATGACAAGACGGTGACGGAGGACGAGGTGGCCGCGCTCCTGGCGTCGGCGATCGTCCCCGCCCAGGCGGGGCCCGATGTGGCGGCCCTCGTGAGCGCCGCGGTGAAGAAGGCCATGGATGACGCGGGTACCACCGCCGGGCAGGACGCCCTGAAGGAGGCGAAGCTCCTCTCCGCCGGGCTCACACTCAAGGACGAGCTCAGGGAATCGGGGCTCCCGGAGATCTCCCAGGCGAAGCTCCGCAAACAGTTCGAGGGGCGCATCTTCGAGGTGGAGGCCCTTCGCGCCGCCATAACGGAAGAGAAGGAGTATCTCGACCGGCTGGCGGGCTCCGGTATTGTCACCGGATCGGGCCAGGTAAGGGTCGGCAACGAGGAGCCCGAGAAGATCCAGGCCGCCTTCGACAAGCTCCTCGGTGTCACCGTGGACGACAAGTTCAGGGACGTGCCCGCGCTCAACTCGATCCGCGCGGCATACACCAGGATCACCGGCGACGAGACGGTCTCGGGATCCATTAAACGGGATGCCCTGAAACTCGGAGAAGGGCTCATGGAGATGATGCGGCTGCCGGCCGCCTACGCGTCGACGTCCTTCTCCTTCCTTCTCGGCACGTCAATGTACCGCAGGCTCGTCCAGGACTACAGGGCCCTCGACTTCAACGAGGATATCCTCATCAGCTTCGTCCGCGGCGCCACGGACTTCAAGACCCTCGAATCGATCCGCGTCGGGTACTTCGGGGATCTGCCGGACATCACGCCCGAGACCGTGGACTATCCGGAGCTCGACGTGACCACCGACGAGGAGGTGACCTTCGCGATCAATCAGAAGGGCGGCATCGTCACTATCACCCGCAAGGTGATCAAGAACGACGACCTGAGGTTCATCACCCGGGTCCCGCAGCGCATCGCCCGGGCGGCGCGGCGCACCAAGGCAAAACGGTGCTGGAACAAGATCATCAACAACGCGACCTACAAGGCGGACTCCCTGGCGCTCTTCCACGCCACCCACGGGAACCTCGGGTCGACGGCTCTCACCGCCGATGCGTCCGGCATCGCTGCCCTGACGGCGCGGCTCAACGCCATGTACGGCCAGAAGGAGAAGGACTCCGACGAGATACTCGCCCTCGAGGCCCTGCACCTGTGGGTACCCCGGGCGCTCCTCGAAGTGGCGAAGGTCTTAAACAGCGCCTGGCCGGGCTCGGCAACCCCCAACCCCCATGCGGGACGCTTCGGCGTGAACCACGAGAGGATCGTGGTGAACAAGCTGACGGCGGACACGAACGACTGGGGTCTTGTGGCGGACAAGGCGGACGTCGAATTGATGGAGATCGCCTACATGGACGGCCAGCAGGAACCGGAGCTCTTCGTGGCGGACAATCCCCTCGTCGGCCAGATGTTCGTCGCCGACAAGATCCAGTACAAGGTACGGCACGAGTACGAGGTGGAGATCGACGACTACCGGGGATTCGACAAGAGCGTGATATAGACGCCTGAAGACAAAGCGGGGCCCGCGACCTTGAAAGCGGTCCGGGCCCCCTGCAGCCTGAAAGGAGGCACAGGATATGGAAACAACAAACCCCTCTCCCGCAAGCCCCGGATACATGGTGCTTCCCGTCGCGATACCGGGCCAGCGCACGGCATCCGTCACGGGCGTCGTGAAGTTTAAACTCCCCTGGCCCTGCAAGCTCATCGCCGCAGGTGCCACCGCCCGCGCGTCGGGCGGGACCACTCCCACCCTCGCGGTGGACGTCAAGCGCGGCGGCACGAGCATCCTCAGTTCGCCCATGAGCATAACGGCGGGACAGATAACGGACGGCATGGTAAGCGATCCCGCTCCGGCGGATGAATCGGAGATAACCATCGATCTTGCGGTGGGTGGCGAGACACCTACCTGGGACGATATCACGGTGCTCTTGGCACTGAAAAGACTATAAGGAGGCGCATGCGGGGAGCGTAACGGCTCCCCGCGGGAACCCATGAGCACCCTCGCGGACATACGGACAAAGGTACTCGCTGTAGTGAAGGACGATTCGGGAAAGCTCGAACTGCTCGCCGACGCCACGCGATTGAGTGACGGCGTCCTTGTGAGCCCCGATGATTACGACCGGGCGATCGCCGAGGCCATAGGCCGTTACTCCCGGCACCGGCCGGCGGAGGCGGTGGAGGATATCCCGGGAAACGGCACCCATGACGTGGATCTGCCCGGGGGATGGATCGACGAGTTCTCGACGGTCAGGAGCGTCGAATACCCCGTGGGACATGTGCCCGCCAGCCTCATCGAGAACGATGAGTACGGGATCTATCAGACACCCGCGGGAGGGGTGCTGCGCCTTGTCGTCGTGACACCGGGGGCGTCGGAGACGGTGCGGCTCACGTACACGGTCATGCGGACCCACAGCACGGTCCCCGCGGGTGACGTAGACGCGGTCTGTAACCTCGCCGCATCCCTCTGCCTGGAGTGGCTGGCGAACATCTTCACACAGACCGGGGACTCCACGATCGCAGCCGACGCCGTGAACTACCGCAGCAAGGGAGCTGAGTTCGCAAGCAGGGCGAGGCGCCTCATGCAGCTCTACAAGGAGCACATGGGGCTCAAGGATGACGACACGACCCGTCCCGCCGCCGCGATCGCCGACTCGGCGCAAAACTACCCGGGAGGCTCGGAGCGCCTCACCCATCCCGAGTGGGCCCGGCGAAGGAGATGAAGAAAATGAACGGGGTTAGGCCATGGATATGACGGCAACGGTGACAATAAAGGGAAACCTCTTCGCCGGCAAGGCGCCGAGGATTGTGGAGAGACACCTCCAGGCGGCGATGCACGAGGCCGTCGCCTTCCTGGAGCGCGCCGTCAAGGAGATCACCCCCAGGGGCGTCCTTGGCGCCGAGGGTGGACTTCTCTCGACGATCCAGGGGGAGGTCATGGGAAAGGGCGCGCCGCTTATCAAGGGCATAGTGGGCACGGGAAGCAAGTACGGCGAGGTTGTGGAGAAGGGTCGCACGCCCGGCAGGGCGATGCCGCCGAAGGGCGTCCTCGTCAGGTGGCTCGCCTGGAAGATGGGTATCGACGACACGACGGCCGCCCGGATCGAATTCGTAGTGCGCCGCAAGATTGCCCGCAAGGGATTCGAGGGGGCGCACATGTTCGAGAAGGCCTTCACCGAGAACTTCTCCCACATTCAAGGCATCTTTGAAAGAATGGGATTCTCGATCGCACGGGAGATGGATACGTGAGCGACGCAAGCTTGAGGGCACAGATCAAGACACTGATGGAGGAGGTGCCAGGCGCGGGCGTCATCCACGACTACGAGCGCTGGACCGCCGACCAGTCGGCCTTTCTCACCATGTTCAGGGACGAGGCGACGAAAAAGATCATGGGCTGGGAGATCACCCGGGATGCTGTGCCCCGCGTCGAACGCCTCGGCGCGAAATACAAGATCACCCACAGCTACCGGATAAAGGGCTACTACGGCCTGAAGGACGCCGACGAATCTGAGAAGTCCTTCGGACCCATCATCGACGCGATTATCCTGAAGTTCATCACCACGCAGATACCCGGCTCGTCGCTGCACACCCTGCCGAAGGTCGAGGCCATTGGGGCAAGGCAGTTCGGGAACGTGCTTTGCCATCATGCGGAGATATCCATCGAGGTTCCCGAGATGGTTTCTCCGACGAGCGAAGAGGCTCAGTACGACCTGCTGAGCGTCGGGCTCAACTACTACCTCAAACCCGGTGATGACATCGCCGACGCAGAGGACGTCGTAGAGTTTGGAACTGAGACATGAAAAGGAGGCTATCATGGCAGTCTTGAAAGTGACCGCAGCGCCCGGCACGCGCTGCCCCTTGGAAGGCCGGCCGCGGGAATACATCAACGACAGCGCGGCCGTGGAGGTACCCGAGACCGCATACTACCGGAGGCTCATCGCCGACGGGTCCCTCGTCAAGGCCACCCCGGGAAACAAAAAGGAGGTAAAGACCGATGGCAAGTGAGAACATATCCTTCGACAACATACCGAGCAGTATTCGCAAGCCCGGCAAGTACTTCGAGTTCAACACGAAGCTCGCCGTGCGGACACTGCCCAACAACAAGCAGCGCATGCTCATCGTCGGCCAGAGGACATCGGCCGGCACCGTCGCGGAGAAGATCCCGACCCGCATCTTCTCCGATAAGGAGGCGGAGGTCTGCTTCGGCGCGGGCTCGATGTGCCACCTCATGGCACGGGCCGCCATCACGGCCAATCCCTACCTGGACCTCACCGTCATCGCCCTTGATGACGCGAGTGCCGGACAGCCCGCGGTGGGAACCGTGACGTTCGGCGCATCCGCGTCGGGCAGCGGCGTGCTGACCCTCTACGTGGGAAAAAAGAAGGTGGAGATCGCCATCGCCACCTCGACGGCCGCGGCCGCGGTAGCCGCAGCTCTCGAGGCGGAGCTCGACAAGCACCCTGACCTGCCCGTGACGGCGAGTGTTGACGGGGCGGTCGTCACCCTGACGGCAAAGAACAAGGGCCTGTGCGGCAACGACATACATCTCAGCTACGTCCTCACGAACGTATCGACCCTGACGGTCTCCATCGCCGCCATGGCAAGCGGGGCCACCAGTCCGACCCTGGCTGATGCGCTTGTGGTGGTCTTCGGGGAGAAGTACGACATCATCGTCACGCCCTACAACAACCAGACGGACCTCACGACGCTCAAGACCCATCTCGACTCGGTGAGCGGTCCCATGGAACAGCGCCCGGGCGTCGGGGTCTACGGCATGAACGCGGCCCTGTCGACGGTAACGACGCTCACCGGCCAGGTGAACTCGGGGAGGATCCTCTGCGCCTACCACCGGTATACGGCGGCCACCCTCGTACAGAGCATGCCCTATGAGATTGCGGCCGCCTTCGGTGCCGTCATGGCCTGGGAGGAGGATCCAGCGCGGCCGCTCAACACCCTCGCGCTCACTGGCATCACGCCCGCCAACATCGCGGACCGCCTGTCACGGACAGAGCAGGAGACGCTTCTCTATAACGGTGCCTCGCCCATCGAGGTGGGCCCGGGCGAGACGGTCCAGATCGTGAGAGCCATCAGTACCTATCTCCAGGACGCCCAGGGAATTGACGATGTGTCGCTCCTCGACATCACGACGATCCGCACCCTCGACTATGTCCGCAAGGCGGTGAGGGAGAGGATCTCGCTGCGCTTTCCCCGGGAGAAGCTCTCGAGCAAGACGCCGCCCAAGGTCCGCTCCGAGATCCTCGACGTGCTCCTCAAGCTCCAGGAGCTCGAGATCGTCGAGGAGGTGGAAGCGAACAAGGACGGGCTCATCGTAGAGAGAGACCTGCAGGACGTGAACCGTTTGGACGCGCGGATCCCCGCGGATGTTGTCAACGGGCTCCACGTGTTCGCCGGCAGGATCGACCTGCTCTTGTAGGAGAAAAGGAGGACAACCATGGCAGACGAATATGTCGAATTGGTAACACTGGAGGTCAATGGCACGGAGATTACCGACTTCAACAAGGTGTCGGAGAGCGAGATCGAGATCCGTCGGCCTGTCAATCTCATGAACAAGACGGGCTTCACGAAGACCACGTCCCGCTATGGAGTCAAGGTGGAGTACGTGATCCCGAAGAGCCAGACGCCCTTCAACTTCGAGGAAGTGGAGAACGGGACACTCACGATCGACAGGGGCAACGGCAAGCGGATCACCTACAGCGGCGTCTTCACGACGAAGATCGGTGAAGCCTCCTACGGTGAGAAGGAAGCCAGTCAGACCATCGAACTCGGCGCCGACAAGAGAACGGAGACGTGACCATGATAAAGGAAAAGCGCACGCTCCCCATCGGCATCGAACACAACGGCAAGGTCCACCGCGACCTCGAGATCGAGGCGCGCCGGGTTGCCCACATGCTGGACGCGCTGGAAGAGGAGAAAGCCCGGGAGAACATCCGGTACCGGGAGATCTGCATGTACGCCTGCCAGGTCGTGAAGCTCGGGGATATCCCGAAGGAAGAGATAACGGGAGAGCTTCTCCTGTCCATGTTCCCCCAGGACTTCGAGGTGCTGACGGAGGCAGCGGATACGGCCCAGACACGGGCCGAGACGTTTCAAAGGGGCAACGGAGAAACGCAAGGAGATCAATGATGCCGAGGCGCAGGTCCTCCTCAGGCAGGCGATACTTGCCCTGCTCAAGCTCGGATTCGGCTACGCCGACGTGCGGTCCATGTATGCGAGAGACCCCGCGGCCTGGCTCCAAGCTCATGAGAGACTCATCAATCCGAAGAGCGGCCGGACGTACATCGTGAAAAGGAAACCACAGACGGCATGAGCACGAAAAACACCCTTGAACTTATCCTCTCCGGGAACTCCTCCAGACTCCTGTCGGCCCTGGGCCGCGGAGAGAAGGGTCTCAGGAAGTTCGGCCACGTAGCCAAACAGGAGTTCGACAGGATTCGCAGCGCCGCGACCTCCGTGGAGGGAAAGCTCGCCTCCCTGGGGGTGTCGATCGGCGTGGTAATGCTCGTCACAAAGTCCGCCCAGATGGACAAGGGTCTCACCCAGATCGGCCAGACGGCGGGTGCAACGAAGGGCGAGGTGGCGGGCCTCCGGAAGGAGCTCTTCCGGATGTCGTCCGAGACGGGCCAGGGCGTCGAGGACCTGCAGCAGGGATTCAACAATGCCGTCCAGGCCGGACTCAACTTCAAGGAGGCCCTTCCTGTCATCGAGGCGACCAACAAGGCGATGGCGGTCACCGGTGCGAATGCCGATCGACTGACCTCGGGCCTCACCGTCGCCGCCACGGCGTTCCAGTTCGACCTGGCAAAACCTAATCTGGCTCTCGGCCTCCTCGATAAGATGACCACGGCCGGGCGCCTCGGGAACGCAGAGCTCCAGAACCTCTCGGACATATTCGCCCGCGTCGGCGTCAACGCGTCGCGCGCCGGCATGGGGTTCGACCAGACCCTCGCCTTCATCGAAGGTCTCTCCCTCATCGAGAGGCAGCCGGAGAGGCTCGCAACGCTCGCCGACTCGACGCTGAGGCTCTTTACGAACCTCAATTACATGAAGCAGGCCCAGAGGACGACGGGGGTGAAGTTCTTTGATGCGAGCGGCGAACGACGCAACCCGCTGGAGATCCTTACCGACATCAAGAAGAAATACGATGCACTTAAGACCACTGCGCAGCGGGAGACCTTCATGGGCAAGGCCCTGAAAGGTGCCGACCTCGACACGATAAAGGGTATACAAACACTCCTTAAGGGGGACATGCTCGGGAAGATCTCGGGGGAGTTCGCCAAGAAGATATCCGGTGCTGCAGGCACCATCGAGAAGGACCTCCCCGACGCCATCAACAACGCCGTCGACCAGACGGGCAGGCTCAAGGCGAAGCTGACGGAGGCGGCGGACGCCTTCGCAAAACCCATCAAAGACACCCTCTCGAAGGGCATCCAGAAGCTCATCGACCCCAAAGAGAAGGGCGGCATGGGTTTCTCCGGCAAAGAGCTTATCGCGGGAGGGGCCACGGCAGCGCTTGCCGGATACATGACGTACCGGCTCGGCGGGGCGGCCGCCAAGAGACTCCTAGGCAGGCTCGGCGGATCCGCGGCGGGCATCGCCGAGGGCAAGGCCGTCGAGGCGGCAACAGGCGTCGCGCCTGTCTTCGTGACGAACTGGCCGCCCGGGATGGGCTCGGGTGCGATACCCATGGGACCAGGCTCACTGCCGGGAGCGGCCGGTTCCGCGGGCAGGCTTGCCGGTATCGCGAAGGGCGCCGGATACGCGGGCCTCGCCGCAGGGGGCGGCTACGCCGTCGGTACGGGGATCAACTATCTCATCAGCAAGCTCATCCAGCAGACGACGTATGGCCGCAACGACTCTCTCGGCGATTACATCTACGACCTCATCCACACCGATCTGCCGGCCCTCTTCGGCAAGGCGGAGGTGAAGAACGATATAAAGATGAACATCACCGTCGATCAGAACGGCAGGAGCACAGTGACGACGGACGACATGGGCGCGAACATTGCCGTCAACAGCATGACCCGGGGAGTGTTCTGATGGCCGATGACGAGAGGTACGAGGCGAAGATAGACGACTTCACCCTCCAGATGGAGACGATCGAGGACACGATCGAGAAGTCCCTCGCGAAGTACGAGTTCCCCTTCCGCGACGGCGCCCTTATCGAGGACATGGGCCAGAAGGCGCGGGTCATCAAGATCCGCTGCTACTGGTATGAGGAGACCTACGAAGCCCACAAGGACTTCGTGAAGCACCTCACGAAGAAAGACCCTTATGAGCTCCTCCATCCCAAGTACGGCCTCATGAAGGGCAGCATCGACTCCATCGTTATCCGCCACAGCGACCTCAAGAAGACCGCCGAGGTGGACCTCACCTTCACCGAGGGGCTGATATCTAAGGACCAGGCGGAGCCGAAGTACGTGAACAAGGGCGCCGTTGACTGGGGAGTCGAGGACGATTTTGCGACGGGACAGACGGAACTCATCGAGGAGCTCGAGACCGACGCCCGGGATCTCCTCGGGACCGAGGCCAAGGAGATCCTCTCGACGATCCTCGACCCCGCACAGGGCCTCATCGGCCAGTTCACGGGCATCTCAATGAAGGCGCGGGAGTACGTGAAGAAGGCGGAGACCTTCGTGACGGACCTCACGGGGACGCTCTCCACGATCACGAACCCTGCCGACTCGCTCCTCGCGATGATCACCTATCCGAGCACCTTGAGCGGCATCGTCGTCGGGACGATCGCACGGACGCTCGAGAGGTACGTCTCCCTCTATGATACGCTCCGCACGTCACCGACACGTTTCCTGTCCAGCCTGGCGGGGAGCTTCGCGTCCCTCGCTGACGACGAAGAGGACACGGGGTTCTCAAAGTACGTGACGATCGCCTCCGCCCAGAGGCGGGCCCTGGAGACGGCCTACATCTTCCGGGATGACGAGGACAGCCGGGACGTGGTCAAGCGCCTCGAGTCGACCCCCTCGTTCGACGCTCTGGGCAACTACGTCAAGCCCGAATCGACGGAGGAGATCCTCACCGTCGATGAGATCGAGACGATCCTTGCCGACGTGAGGACGGACATCCAGGACGCCGTCGACCTCTCCCGGAACATGACGAGCCTCAAGTCGACCGCGGCAGACCTCCTCTTTCACGTCAACGAGATCAAGCTTGAACGGGGCAAGATCATGACCGTGGAGACGCAGGACACGCTGCCCCTGCATCTTCTCTGCCTGAAATATAACCTGCCGTACAACTACGCAGACCGGGTGAACAGCATCAACCGAATCAAGAACCCCTCCTTTACCCCTGCCGGCGAGGTGAAGATCTATGTCCGATAACGTCGAGCTCCGCGTCGGCAACGCGGTCATCAGGAACTGGCTCTCCTACACGATAGAGGCGGACATCTACACCGCCGACGATGCCTTCTCCCTGGAGCTCGCGCACCCCGAGACGGAGGTCGCCGCCGGCAAGAGATGCGAGCTCTACGTCAACGGGACCCTGGAGCTCACGGGGATCGTCGACCGGGCGAGCAAGAGCTACGACAAGTCCGGGGAGAAGCTCCGCGTCGAGGGCCGGGACCTCATGGGGCTTGTCGTCGACTCCTACTGCGAGGAGTTCTTCACCCTCGAGGGCACGACGGTGAAGTCCCTAGCCGGGCGCCTCCTCAAGACGATCCCCTTTATCAACAGAGAGAAGATCGTCTACCAGGAGGACTTCGCCGGGCGCCTGAAGAAGAAGGGGAAGGCCTCGAGGGATTCTTCCCTCGATCTTATCGATGCCCCGCACAACTTCTCCCAGGTGGAACCGGGCATGACCGTCTTCGAGGTCCTGAAGCAGTACTCCGCGAGCCGGGGCATGATGTTCTTCTCCCTGCCCGACGGCACCTTCGTCTTCGGCAGGCCGAGGACAAAGGGCAAACCCCTCTTCAGCATCGTATGCACCCGGGACGGCAAGGAGAACAACGTCCTCGAGGGAGAGATGATAACAGACATCTCGAAACAGTACTCGAAGATAACCGTCATCGGCCAGCAGCAGGGGACGGACTCCTTTGAGGCGACCGCGGTCAACACGAAGGCCTCCGTGACAGACAGCTCGGTCCCCTTCTACAAACCCATGGTGGTCAAGGACAACAACGACTACCAGGGCCCGGCGCTCCATGCCAGGATGCTCATGGAGAAGGCGCGGCACGACGGGTTCCAATTGCGCTACAAGGTCCCCTTCCACAGTCAGAGCGGCCGGAACTGGACGATCAACGAGCTCTGCACGGTAAAGGACGAGGTCCTCGGCATAGAGGGAACCTATCTCATCTACGGCAGGACCCTGGAGCTGTCGAGACAGGGATCCTTCACGAGCGTGAAGCTCGGCAAACCGGGGGTGGCGAAGTGATACGGGGCATCATCAAATCCGTCGCGGAAGGAGTGATCAAGCGGTTCAGCGCCTCCGGCCGGCCCGACGAGACGATCTCGAACCGGGAGTACTTCCAGCACTATGGCTTCTCATCGGTACCCCTTGCCGGCGCGGAGGCCATCCTTATCCAGGAGGGCAACCACATCGTCATGGTTGCCTCCGATGACAGGAGGTACCGGATCGGCCTCGAGGCGGGCGAGGTGTGCCTCTACACAGACGAGGGAGATCAGATCCGCTTGAAGCGTGACAAGGAGATCTACATAAAGTCAGGGAACAAGCTCACCGCCGAGATCGAGAACGAGGTGAACGTGACGGCAAAGACGGCGACGGTGACGGCGGCCGAGCTGATCCATCTCAAATCGGCGGCGATCGTCCTGGAGTGCGAGTCCCTGAACATTTTGTCTTCGAGCGGCAGCTCGGCAGCAACATTGAAGGGCGATTTCGCGCTCGAAGGCAGCCTGACCGCCACGGGCTCGATCGTCGACACCTCAGGCAATACGAACCACCACACCCATTAGGGAGGGACATGGACTTCAAGATCTTGACAGATGACGACGCGACGGTGGGCCAGATGACCTTCGACCCTGCCGGCGACATCATGAACAACGTCTATCTGAGCCTCGTCGTCAAGCGCGGCTCCTGGTTCCAGAATCCGGAGTTCGGCAGCCGGCTGCACCTCCTTCAGCGCGCCAAGAACACCGAGAAGACGGCCGCCCTCGCCGAGGAGTACTGCCGGGAGGCCCTTCAATGGCTCCTGGACAACGGAAGGGCGACCCGCGTCGACGTTCATACCGAGCGCGATCGCTCCCAGGACCTGCACCGCCTGAAGCTCCTCGTCGAGGTGACCCAGGCGGACGGCAGGACGGTGAGTTTTGACAGATTCGTGGAGGTCGTATGAACAACTTTCAGAAGGACTTTGACGAGCTTCTCAACGAGATCCTCACCGACTACCGCAACCAGTTCCCCGAGGCCGATACCTCGCAGGGGAGCCTGATATTCATCCGGAGCGCCTGCCTCGCGTCGGCGGTCTGGGGTCTCTACCACTACCAGGAGTGGATCTCGAAGCAGATCTTCCCCGACTCCGCGGATACGGAGGCCTTGGAGCACCACGTCTGGGTGCGGGGGCTCTCCCGGACATACAACGAGACAGATTCCTCGCTCCTCGCCCGTCTCCTCGAGTACATCCGGCGGCCGCCAGCGGGAGGTAACCAATATGACTACGTCAAGTGGGCGAAGGCGATCGACAACGTCGCGGCCGCATACTGCTATCCCCTTGCCCAGGGACTCGGCACGGTGGATGTCGTCATAGTGGCGAACGAGGCGAACACGGACTCCGAGGTGCCGTCGTCCCATACGACCCTGACGGGGACAGTGACGTCGACGGGAGAGCTTAAGCTCATCGACACGGCCGCCACCTTCGTCACCTCGGAAGCACAGAAGGGCGATCGGGTGACAAACACCCCCGCCGGCACGGAGGCGAAGATCATATCCGTTGACAGCGAGACGCAGCTCACCTTGGATACTGACATCTTTACGCAGACGGGTGAGGCCTACGAGATCCCCTCGCTCATCACCGAGGTGAAGGATTACATCGACGATCAGAGGCCCGTCACGGCTTCCGTGGTCAGGGTCCTTGCTCCCGAGATCTTCAGCCAGGCGGTGACGATGACCGTCACCGGTGACAGTGCGGATAAGACGCAGATCGCGGCCGACATCGAGGCGTACATGGAGGGGCTTATCCCGGGTCAGACGCTCTACACCTCGCAGCTCACCGCGATCGCCATACAGAACGGCGCGGACAATGCCACGGTAGCGGCGCCGGCAGCAGACGTGACCTGCACGGACTATCAGATGATACGCCCGGGGGCGATCGATGTCTCATAGCGATGTGATCAAGCTTCTCTTCCCCGTCGAGCTCACGGGGGTATCGGACGATGATATCGCCCTCGAGGGCCAGGTCCTCGATGATGTTGAGACGCAGGCGAGGGAACTCCTCGGGGAGATGTTCCCGGAAAGGAGCGTCAAATGCCTCACCGACTGGGAGCGTGTCTGTGGCCTCACGCCGGCAGCCGATGCGACGCTGCAGTCCCGGAGGGACAACGTCGTGCGCAAGCTCCGGGAGCGCGGAGGGCTCTCCCGGGCGTATTTCATCGCCCTGGCGGCCGCCATGGGATACACGATCACGATCGAAGAACTGCAGCCCTTCATGGCGGGCTGGAGCAGCGCCGGGGATCCCCTCTACGAGGAGGGGGTGCGGTTTATCTGGAGGGTCAAGGTGTCGGGCCAGGCGCTGTATTATTTCCGGGCGGGCCTGTCGACAGGAGGGGAAAGGCTCCTATGGTGGCCGTCCGTGACGGCGCTCGAGGATCTCTTCAACAACCTGAAGCCTGCCCACACGTACATCATATTTGACTACAGTTAAGGAGGGATACCATGAGCAAAACCACATATGTCGACGGCAACCCTGCGGAGGGGGTTGCGGGGACTATCGTCACCGCGGAGTTCCTGAACACGCTCAACAATCATTACCACACCGGCCGCGACGTGGACGGTGAAGGGGCCCTGGCCTATGCGGCGGATGCCGGTGCAGCGGGCGCCTATGTTGTCACCCTCTCACCAGCTCTTCCCGCGTATATCACCGGCATGCCGATCACCTTCAAAGCAACATATGCCAACACCGGGGCGTCGACGATTAACGTCAACGAACTGGGTACGGTCGCGATAAAGAAGCTCGGCAGCGAGGACCTCGCCGTCGGGGACATCCTCGCCGGACAGATCGTGACGGTGATCTATGACGGGACGAACTTCCAGCTCATGGCCGCGCCAAGGGCCCTGTCACTCCGGGACGCAGCCCGAGGTCTACTCGTCGAGAACAATGCGTCGCACCCCACCTACCAGGTGGACATCTCCGCCGCCGAGATCATCCTCCAGGATGTCGCCGGAAACCCGGTGCGGATTCTCAGCCTCAGCGCGACAGCGGATATAACCGTGAGCGGGGCGGGAGGTCTCGACACAGGTTCGGAGGCCGTGTCGACATGGTATCACCTCTGGGCGATCGCCAAGGCCGACGGGACAGCGTCGGTCATCCTATCGGCATCCGCTACGGCTCCGTCGCTTCCTTCAGGATACATCTATAAGGCATATGTCGGAGCCGTCTATAACACTTCGGGAGGTGATTTCAAATGGTTCAAACAGCGTGATAGGCGTGTAATTTGCCCTTTTGAGGGTGTTCTTAGCACTGGAACTGCAACGAGCTGGACGGCTGTTTCCTTTGCGGCCGTAATACCTACTACCGCAAAGAAATTTATCGGGACCGTGGAGCAGAGCGTTGCCAACCAAACACTTGTAGCGTCGGAGGTCAGTGATTTCCACAATGAAATAATCCTCCAGTCATCGACCGGAGTAGAGATAAGCATTATCATTGCACCTTTTGAAATTCCAATCATCACGCCTCAAACCCTCTATTATTACAATATGTATAGTGGGGGTCACTCATTCATCTATGTTTCTGGCTGGGAATACTAAGGAGGCAACATCATGAAATACGCATACGCGATTACTAACGGACAGGCCCATGATCTTAGGTTCGTGGCAGATGACTATCCCCCGGCTCCGGGGGAAACCGTGGTCGACGGGGACATTCTACCCGACGTCGAGACGCTCCATGAGGCGTCCTACATCGCCGCAAGGGCTGCTACGGCCCTGAAGGCCTCGGCCCAGGAAGCGCTCGACAGGTCGGACATCACGATCCTGCGGTGTTACGAGAACGCCGTAGCGGTCCCCGGGACCTGGCAGACATACCGGACGGAACTGAGGGCGATCGTCTCCGGGACCTCATCGGCGACGGAGCTGCCCGAGATGCCGGCGTACCCGGAAGGGACGTAAAGGAGAGACGGACAGTACCCAAGGGAGTTAGCCCTCCCTCAGACAAGCGTTAGCGCGCTTGACGGGATAACCCGCTACCATCCGCCTTTGAGTCTACCTGATGAGTCAGGGGGGACGTCTCAGGTAGGAGATGAAATGTAGCAGGAATTTTCCGGAAAAATCAAACCCTATTTGACGAAGGAGGGCATAACTGTGAAGAGTTTCTTATCCTACCGTGGCGGCAAGTCGCTGCTGGTCAACAAGATCATCAAGAGGATCCCGGAGCATACCTGTTACTGCGAGGTATTTGCCGGCGCAGCCTGGCTTCTGTTCACAAAAGAAGAGTCGAAGGTGGAGATCATCAACGACATCAACAAGGACCTCATAACCCTGTACCGTGTCATCAAGAACCACCTCGAGGAATTTGTTCGCTACCTCAAGTGGATCCTAGTGGCCAGGGATGAATTTGCCCGGTTCAAGGCCGAGAACCCCGAGACCCTCACCGACATCCAGCGGGCAGTGCGCTTCTACTATCTCCTTAGAACTGGATACGGAGCCAAGGTGGTGGGGCAAACCTTCAACATCGGCCCGACGCGCCCCTCGTCACTCAACCTCCTGAGGATCGAGGAGGAACTCTCTGAAGCGCATCTTCGCCTCTCCCGGGTGTACATCGAGAACATGCACTACCAGAAGCTCATCGAACGGTTCGATCGGCCGGAGACCTTCTTCTATATCGATCCGCCCTATTACGGGAACGAGAATGACTACGGGGAGGGGATATTCGATCGGGGGGACTTTGTGAGGCTTAGGGATGTGCTGAGGGGGATTCAGGGGAGGTTCATCATGTCGATCAATGAGGTACCTGAAATTAGGGAGTTATTCAGGGGTTGCTCTATTGAGGAGGTCACGACGAAATATAAGATGCCGGGGGCCCATAGACAGAAGAGGGTGACAGAATTACTGATTAGGAACTATGGATGAAAACTGTGAAAAGAAACTGACGTCATAGGTCGGGTGCTTTGAGGCGTGTGCAATATTTTAGTTAGAAATCGGTAATTATTTCCCTTACATAATGGATCGGGACTGGTCCGTGAGAAATCTTGTTGTTCTTGCTATTTGCCCTAATACACTGTTATTTTGATATAATTAGGATGCTGTAATTTCTTCGTAGAAAGAGTCGCAGATATTACAACACTGCAAACTCATCGACTCAGAACGACAGAATGTGGCAGATTATAACTCAACTGCATATTGATTATCCAACTGCGGGGTGCCGGAGAGGATGATGCGAAGCTATTCTCTATTGATATTTCTTGGCGCTGCAATTGCCACTTTCATCTTGTGATGATCGAACAAGTCGGTTCGCCGGATCGACGACCAAAGTGAATTGGAGGTAATCAAAATGGATCAGATAACGAAGGCGCTCCTTAATGAATTCGTCCAACAGAATGCGCTCGAGGCACTGACAGAAGATAAAGCATTCGAACATTTTACAGGTTACCTAGTTACAGCAGGGCACTATCCGGAATCCTTCTCAACCGACGATATATGCGTTGGAGCCGGAGGTGACTGTGGAATTGACTGCATCAGCGTAGTTGTGAACGGCAACCTTGTCACCGAACCTGAAGAAATAGAAGACCTAGCTTCGACAAACGGATATCTTGATGTTACTTTTGTATTCACCCAAGCTGAGCGCTCTGCTGCATTTGAGACGGCAAAGATTGGGCAGTTCACGTTTGGGATCCGCGATTTTTTTTCTGACAAACCACAGCTTCCCAGAAATGACAAAATGGAGTTTTATGGGCGAATATGGCAGGCAATTCTTAACCACAGCAGGCTTTTCAAAAAAGGGAATCCACAGTGCTTTTTGTACTACGTGACTACAGGAAAATGGACCGACGATGCGAATCTCACCATACGCCGAGACGCTGCCCGCAAAGATATCGAAGATCTTGGTTTGTTTCGACGTGTTATCTTTGACTGCGTTGACGCAGAGAAGCTTCAACGTTTGTATCGAGAATCCCAAAATGCCATATCGGTGGAAATTACGTTTTCTCAAAATACAACTATACCGGACATACCTGGTGTCGATCAAGCGTATCTTGGTCTCTTACCAGCCTCCGAATACCTTAGGCTGGTCGAGAACGAAAGTCAGGAAATGCTGACCGCTATTTTTTATGATAACGTACGACACTGGCAAGAATGGAATCCGGTGAACACTGAGATCCGAAGCACTCTTTCAGACCCCAATACGAGGGTTCTTTTCCCCCTACTCAATAACGGAGTTACTGTAGTAGCCAGAAGGATTAATCCAATACCGCGCCGGTTCTTGATTGAAGACTACCAGATTGTCAACGGCTGCCAGACAAGTTTTGTCCTTCATGAATGCCGTGACCTAATCGACGAGAAGACGATGATACCCATAAGATTAATTGCAACACGGGATGATGCCATTAAGAATGCCATCATTAAAGCCACTAACAGACAAACCCAGGTGAGTGACGAACAGCTTTTTGCTCTCTCGGATTTTCCAAAACAGCTTGAAGCGTTCTTTCCGACATTTGACGGCAAGCATAAACTCTACTATGAACGCCGATCGCGCCAATACAACAGCATGCCTGGCATCGAAAAGGTACGCGTCGTAAATATGACGATGCTCGTTCGTGCGTTTGCTTCGATGTTTTTGAAATTGCCTCACAGGACAACTAGGAACTATAAAGCGTTACTCCGCCAGATCGGTACCGACATCTTCAATAAGGAACACAGACTTGAGCCATACTATGTCTCAGCGTTCGCCCACTACCGGCTAGAGTATCTGTTCCGGAATCAGACAATAGATGCCGTCCTCAAACCAGCTCGATACCATTTACTGCTGGCTTTTAGGATACTCACGCAACCCGATAGTCCTCCCCCTATGAATTCTCACCAGATGGAAAAGTACTGTAAATCTATATCTGAAATCCTGTGGGACGATGAAAAGTGCCGAGGCACTTTTGTCGCTGCAGCCGAGCTCATTTACACTGTAGCAGCCGGGAACCTTCATCGTGATAATATTCGTACGGAATCCTTTACCACCGCACTGATAGCGGAGTTGAACAAGAAAGAATAATGGCCCCGGCGGGTCAAAAGGTCAATCAATTTTGTTAGGTATAGGTAGTTGAAGTTGTTATTCCCCTACGATGGTCGGAATAGTCAAACGCTTTTTGATGATGTCAAGCAATTTTGGTAAGCCACTTATAGCAATAATGGCACCTGACTTATAACATGCGGCTACAAGGGTGTAGCGATTGACAACCTCCCTGAAAACGTAATAATGTAAACCATCATTCGGGAGGACATGGTCTCAGCCGACACAGAAGAACCGGTCATCACCGTGGGTGTGGCCGACAGACGATCGGAAGCAAAAGGTCGTTTCAACGGCCCCTGCGTGATCAAGGAGGCACTTTCGCTGTCAGGGCTCTTTCACGCCAGGGCAGCCGCATCGGGGATAGAGCTTTTCGATGAAGGAGGACAGCTCGTTGCCGCATCTCCTTCCATAAGGCTCACCGCCCGGGAAGGTTCCACCTTCACGATCTTTGGCGTCACCATCGGGGTCCGCTTCCACTGGGAACGTGAAGAGGACCAGACCTTCCAGGGCAACCTCCTGCTAGCGGCCCGCGGGGACGGCACCATGGCCATCATCAACGAGGTCCCCGTCGAGGAGTACCTTGTAAGCGTCATCTCCTCGGAGATGAGCGGACGGGCACCGGGTGAATTCCTGAAAGCCCATGCCATTATGTCCCGGAGCTGGCTCATGGCCGCACTCGGACAAAAAGGCTCTCCCGGGGCGACGGTTACGTCCGGGCAGGGTCCGGGAGAGCTCATCCGCTGGTACAACAGGGAAGATCACGACATCTTCGATGTCTGCGCCGACGATCATTGCCAGCGATACCAGGGCATTACGAAGATCATATCCGGTGAGGCGGAGCGGGCCGTGAGGGAAACGCGAGGGCTCGTCCTCTTCTACGGGGACAGCGTCTGCGACGCCCGGTACTACAAGGCATGCGGCGGCCTCACGGAGAACTACGAGACTGCCTGGGAAGACATCCACATCCCGTACCTTGTCAGCGTTACCGACTGGCCGGAGGCGCACAGTCCCGTCACGTCCGAGGAGGAGGCGGCCAGCTGGATACTCTCGTCCCCCGACGCATACTGCAACACCAGGGACACCGCCCTGCTCTCGGATGTGCTCCCCGGTTTCGACCGGGAGACAACGAACTTCTTCCGCTGGAAGGTGGAGTACCCCCGGGGTGAACTCGAGGACATCATCAGGCAAAGATCGGGAATGGACCTTGGCTCGCTCGTGGACCTCACGCCCCTGGAAAGAGGGCCGTCGGGACGCATTTGCCGCCTCAGGATATCGGGAACGAAAGGAAGCATCATTATTGGAAAGGAACTGGAGATACGCAGATGGCTCTCGTCAAGTCACCTGTACAGCAGTGCCTTTGTTGTTTCGAAGGTCGGTCCGCCGGGCGGCCTGCCCGAAAGGTTCATCCTCAACGGGGCCGGATGGGGTCATGGTGTGGGTCTGTGCCAGATAGGCGCCGCGGTGATGGCAACCAGGGGATTTACGGCACCGCGGATACTGGAACACTATTTCAGGGGCGCACGCATAGAGAGGATGTACTGAAGGTCTCCATGAAAGGTCCCGGCACTCCATGGTAAAAAAACGGTTCAGAACAGCCTTCATCCTCGGTGCGGGACTGGGGACGCGGCTGCGGCCGCTGACGGAGCATCTGCCCAAGCCTCTTCTTCCCCTGAACGGCCGCCCCATCATTACATATGCCATGGACCATCTCATCAGGGCGGGCATAGAGCGGTTCATCGTGAACACCCATCACCGACCGGGGGCTTACAGGGAAGCCTTTCCCGATGCCAGATGGCGGGATATCCCCATCATCTTCAGGCATGAACCGACGCTTCTCGATACCGCCGGAGGGCTCAAGAACATCGAGGACCTTCTTTCCGGTGACGGGGCCATCCTGTGCTACAACGGTGATATCCTGTCCGACACGCCTCTCGCGGGACTCATCTCGGCGCATGAACAGAACCGTCCCGACGCCACCCTTCTCCTGAGGAGCGAGGGACCGCTTTGCAATGTCGACATCGACAGCTCTGGCACGATATGCGACCTGCGGCACGTTATGGGGAGACCCGGCGCGGCGCAGTGCCTTTTCACCGGCATCTACGCGGTGGAAACATCACTCCTGAGCCATATGGAACCCGGAAGGATAGAATCAGTGGTCGATGTCTTCCTGCGGAGGATCGCGGCGCAGCCCGGCGCCATAAGGGGGATCGTCGTCGATGAAGGCACGTGGTATGACATCGGTTCCATCGACGTGTACCGGACGATGGACGCTCAAATGAAAGGAACGAAGAGGATACGGGATGACGCAACATGACCACATAATGGCCTTTGCCCGCAGGACGACCGGCGTCGACGGGTCGATCCCCGCCACGGTCTCACCCCTTGCCGCGCGAGGTTCGGACCGGGCCTTCTACCATTTCTCCTGGGGGGAGGACAGGTCGGTCATCATCATCGACTACGACCCCGGCAGAACGGAAAACCGGTATTATGCCGATATAGCCCTTTACTTGCGGAGCATGCGCGTTCCCGTCCCCGAAATGCTGGGCCATGACCCCGAAAACCATCTCATGGCAATGGAGGACCTGGGAAGCGAAGACCTTCATGCCTTCGCCGGACACGACTGGCCCGCGCGGCGTGTCCTCTACCAGAAGACCCTCACGGCGGCAAGCAGGCTCCACGGGATACCGGAAAAGGGTTTTCCCTCCGGGAGCGTGACGCTCATGGACGGCTTCGGGCCCGAACTCTACCTGTTTGAGCAGGAGTACTTCCTCGAGCATTTCGTCGGGAAACATTGCGATATCGTCCTCGAACCCGCCTTCGGATCAAGGCTCATGTCGGAGCTCTCCCGCCTGACCGATGACCTTTGCTCCATGCCGCGCTGCCTCGTCCACCGGGACCTCCAGTCACAGAATGTCATGATCCGGGATTCGGAACCTTACTTCATCGATTTCCAGGGCATGCGCTTCGGGAATCCTTTCTACGATCTGGGGTCCCTCGTGTGCGACCCCTATGTCGCCTTCACTCGCGGGCAAAGGGAGGAACTCCTGTCGTTCTATTACGTCCTGTCATCCCAGGAGGTCGACTGGTACGCCTTCCAGGCTTCCTTCTGGTCTGCCTCGGTGGAGCGGCTCATGCAGGCCCTCGGCGCATACGGGTTCCTGGGCCGGACAAAAGGCCTCGCCGGTTTTCTCGATCATATCCCGGCGGGCCTCCGGAATCTCTCGATGGCGGCCTCCCGCGTCCCCTCCCTGGCCACCCTTCGCGACCTCATAAGGGAATGCTCGGTGGCCCTCGGCTGACATATAAGTCCCATTGGTCCTATTTTCCTATAGGTCCTATCCCCCCTGTTCCCTATCCCCTGTATCCTGATCCCTCCCCCTTTCCTGTTTCTTTGCCTCGCCTTCCGTGGTAGGATATGGAACACATGAGACCAGTGACCGCCGTCTGCACCTACACCGCAGGATCCATGTTCCTGCCGGCGCTTAGGAACCTGGCTACGTCCGACCTTATCGAAGAGATATTGATCGTGGCCCGGGAGCCCATACCGGACATCCTTCCCCGATGCACCGTGATCAACACCGGTCCCTTTGCCTCCCGGGAGACCTTCGAAACGATCCTGGCAAGGGCTGCGACGGAATACCTTCTGTTCATCCCGCGGACCATCCCGATGCTGGCCGGCACGGCAACGCTGGAGAGGCTCATCCGCGCCGCCCGGTCCACCGGGGCCGGTACTGTTTTTTCCGACTTCTATGACGACACGGGAAAGGGGAAGACCCTGCATCCCCTCATCGACTATCAGCCCGGCAGTGTCCGGGACGATTTCAATTTCGGTGCCCTCGCTCTTCTTGATACCTCGATCGTCCGCAAGGCACTCGGGAGGTATGGCCGCACACCGCCGCTGCGCCACGCAGCCCTGTACGATATCCGGCTCAAGATGTCCATAGACCATGGCGTCCATCGCATCCCGGAAGCGCTTTACAGCGTCCCGACCAACAGGGAGGCTCCTGGGAGCGAGGTGCACTTTGCCTACGTCGACCCTCGCAACCAACCCCTTCAGAAGGAAATGGAGGCGGTCTTTACCGATCATCTCAGGAGGATCAACGCCTACCTGCCCCCGGAGAGGCTAAGGATGATGGAAGAGCCGCCGGAACCCTTTCCCGTGAGGGCCTCCGTGATAATCCCGGTGAAGAACCGCAGAAAGACCATAATCGATGCCCTCCAGAGCGCCCTCTCGCAGGAGACGGACTTCACCTTCAACATCCTCGTCATCGACAACCATTCGACGGACGGGACCACGAAGGCCATCGCCGACCTTGCAGGCAGAAACCCGGCCATACGACACATCATCCCTCCCCGGAAGGATCTGGGGATAGGAGGATGCTGGAACCTGGCCATCATGGATGAGGCCTGCGGCCGCTATGCCATCCAACTGGACTCCGACGACCTCTACGAGAACCACCTCGTTCTCGAGACCATCGTGGACACGATACACGATGGGGGCTACGCGATGGTTGTCGGCTCTTATACCATCGTCAACGAACGACTGGAGCAGATACCTCCGGGACTCATCGACCATCGCGAATGGACCGATGACAACGGGCACAACAACGTTCTCAGGGTCAACGGCCTCGGCGCGCCGCGGGCCTTTTCCACGACAGCCATCCGCCGGACGGGCTTCCCCAACGTCAGCTACGGAGAGGACTACGCCGCCGCGTTGAGGATATCCCGGGAATACAGGATAGGGAGGATCTATGAAAGCCTGTACCTGTGCCGCCGCTGGCAGGGCAACACCGATGCCGGTCTTTCCCTCGAAGCGGCAAACAGGAACGACACCTTCAAGGACTCGCTGCGCACCGCGGAGATCATTGAGCGGCAGAGACTGACAGGAGAGTCCCGTCCGTGACAGAGGAAATGAGGGACCGGACCTTCGCGACCTTCGAAGGGAAGCATGGTGCACCCTCTCTTGAGGAACTCTGCGGGGGGCTTCTCTCTGAACAACAGGCGGTCTGGCCGGAGTTCAGGCGGGCCTGTGAATCCCTCCGCAGGGTAAGGACCAGGGATGTAGCGTGTGACGGATTCTCGGTCCGCCTCGTGTTCAATCCTGGCAGGGCCGTCAACACAACGGCCGCCGTAAGTCCCGAGGAGATCCGGGAAAGGCCATGTTTCCTCTGCACCGCCAACCTGCCCCTTGAACAGAAGTGCATCCTCTACCGGGATGAGTTCCTGATCCTAGCGAACCCCCGGCCCGCAATACCCTTTCACCTCACCATAGCACACATCAGCCATCGTCCCCAGGCCATTGTCGGCCACATGGAGATGTTCCTGCGCACAACGGCGGACCTCGGTCCCGGTTTCACAATCCTTTACAACGGACCCCGCTGCGGGGCTTCAGCCCCCGACCATCTCCATTTCCAGGCGGTGCCTTCGGGACAGATGCCCATCGAGAATGAGATCGACGGAGCGAAGGGCTCCACGCCCCCTGTCTCTCTCCGGGCCCGGATTGCCGGCACATCCGTGCTCAGGATGGCCGGTCTCGGGCGCGAGATCATCCTCATCGAAGGGGACAATGCGTCCTCTGTGGCAGACGCCTTCGACGATTATGCGCGCGGCCTAGCAGACGCATCGATACCCCCGAACCCACCCGGCGAGGAACCCATGATGAACACGGCCGCCTCTTTTAACGGAAAGACGTGGCGACTCCTCGTCTTTCCCCGCCGAGCCCACCGCCCGGCGGCCTTCTATAGAGACGATGACGGAAGGGTCCTTGTCAGCCCCGCCATCATGGAAATGGCGGGTGTTATCGTCACCCCCGCGGAGCGTGATTTCGACCGCCTTGACGCGGCGGCGATAGAGTCCCTGTATCGCGAGGTCTCCCTTACCCATGGCTGAAGGCGGCCTAAACCCCTGACCTGGTAGTGCGATAAAAGAACAGAAGGTCTGCGAAGAACCCGGCACAATGCTTCCGGGACACCGTCGCAGATTCTATATTGATATACAGGTATTATTCTATTATGATTGTTCAGGGAGAGGATGAACACGTTGAAGACAATGCAGGAATTGACCCGGGAGATCTCTCTCTTACAGGACAGGATCCGGGAACTGGGGAAATCCGAGGCCCACCACAGGAATATCGTGGAGGAGTTGCGGTCTTCCCTGCAGCAGCTGCGCCTCCTCGTCGATGCGGGGCCGGATTTCTTCTTTCTCAAGGACCTCGATCTCAACTACCAGTTTGTCAATGAGGCAAACGCGCAGTTCTTCGGGCGCGCCGAGGCCGAGATCGTGGGCAAGAACGATCATGACTTCATGCCCGGCGAGGCCGCAGCCGCGTGCCAGCAGAGCGATCGGTTGGCCATCACCGAAAAAAGGACGGTGATCACCACCGAGCCCGTCGGAGGCAGGTTCTACGAGACCTACAAAGTCCCTTTCCTTGTCAAAGGCCAGGTCGCCGGCGTGGCAGGGATCGTCCGCGACATCACGGAGCGCAAGCTTGCCGAAGAGGAACTGCGCAAGAGCCGCGCCCTCCTCTCCGACATGATCGAGAACAGCGGGGCCCTCATCTGCGTCAAGGACCGTGACGGGCGCTACGAGATGGTGAACCGCAAGTGGCAGGAAGTGACCGGTATCGACCGCGCGAACGTCATAGGCAAAACGGATGAAGAGCTCTTTCCCGGACCGACGGGGAACCGTTTCCGTCAGAACGACGTGGAGGTCATGGAGTCGGGATCGGTGATGGAGAAGGAGGAGGTCCTGGAGGATGACCGTGGAAAACGGTTCTTCATCTCCATCAAGTTCCCCTTGCGCGACCAGAACGGTTCCGTGAACGGCATGTGCGCCATGATCACGGAGATCACGTCGCGCAAGTCGGTGGAGGAACAACTCGCCATCAGCAGGGACCGCCTGTCCCGGGCGGAGATCATATCCCGCTCCGGCAACTGGGAGTTCGACATGGAGACAAAGAACGTCTTCATGTCCGAGGGAGCCCGCAGGATCTTCGGGGTCGGCGATGGAGCGCTGACGATGCCCACAATGAAGGAAATACCCCTTCCCGAGTACCGGCAAACGCTCAATGAAGCCCTTCAAGGTCTTATCAGTAAGGGCCGGCCTTATGACGTGGAGTTCAAGATACGGCGTCCCGACACGGCAGAGGTGGTGGACATACACTCCGTGGCGGAGTACGACAGCGACAGGGACCTGGTCTTCGGGATCATACAGGACATCACCGACCGCAAGCAGCTGGAATCACAGTTGCTGCAGGCGAGAAAGCTCGAGGCCATCGGCACCCTCGCGGGCGGCATTGCCCACGATTTCAACAACATCCTCATGGGGATAGAGGGAGACGCTTCGCTGATGATGTCGGAAAAGATGCAGGATACCGGCCATCCCGATTACGAGCGCCTCAAGTCCATTGAGGAACAGGTCAAGAGCGCGTCGAACCTCACCCGCCAGCTTCTGGGTTTTGCCCGGGCCGGGGGATACGAGATACGGCCCGCCGACATGAACGAGATCGTCCGCGAGACCTCTGCCATGTTCCACAGGACAAGGAAGGAGCTGACGATCAGGGAGAAATACGAGAAGCACCTCCGGGCCGTGGAGGTTGACCGGGGCCAGATAGAGCAGGTCCTCCTCAATCTCTACCTTAACGCATGGCACGCGATGCCCGCGGGGGGAGAGATCCGTCTCACGACCTCCAATGTGGTCATCGACGCTAATTTTGCGGCTCCCCATGATATCCCACCCGGAGAATATGTGTGTGTCGCCATCGCCGACACAGGAACGGGTATGGAGGAGGAGACGACGAAACGCATATTCGATCCCTTCTTCACCACGAAGGAGATGGGCAGGGGCACGGGCCTGGGCCTCGCGATGGTGTACGGGATCATGAAAGGACATAAGGGTCTTGTGGATGTAGAGAGCAAGCCCGGCCAGGGAACCACGTTCACCCTGTATTTTCCGGCATCGGGAAAGAAAGTCCTCCGGGAAAGGCGGCCGGCGGCCAGGGCCCTGAGGGGCTCCGAGACGATCCTCCTCGTCGATGATGAATCGACGGTCCTGCGTGTGACCCGGAGAATGCTCGAGTCTCTCGGATACACGGTGCACGCGATAGACAGCGGGCCGGATGCGATCGCCTTCTTTAAGGACAGGACCGAGACCATCGACCTCGTCATACTCGACATGATCATGCCCAAATTGTCCGGCTCGGAAACGTTCGACCGTATCAGGGAGCTGAACCCTTCGGTAAAGGTCATCCTCTCAAGCGGTTACAGCATGGACAGCGATGCACGGACGATCATGGGCAAAGGATGTGCCGGCTTCATCCAAAAACCGTACACCATCGCCTCCCTGTCGCGGAAGATCCGAGATGTAATAGAGAAAAAGGACGCCTGACTTCGGAAAGGACCGGCGTTCTCCGCGGCCGGGTCTCCTGCCGGTTGACACTGTTTCCCTCCCGCCAACCAGGAAGAGCCGGACCGGGTCCTTCCGCGATCCATTACCAACGACCGTTTGACAGAGACCCCCCTTGACAAGCACCAAGCGAGCCGTAAATTTCTCGTGTACGCGAGAAAAGACACAAGGGGGTATGGAAAAATGAAGAGATTGATCATCCTCGTGGCTGTTGTCGGTATTGTACTTGCCGGATGCGCGACAAAGACAGGGACGGGTGCCGCCGTGGGAACCGGCGTAGGGGCTGCCGTAGGCGCCGGGGTCGGACAGGCGATCGGGGGTAACACATCGGGAACCCTTATCGGGGCCGGCATAGGTGCCCTTGTCGGCGGCCTCACGGGGGCGGCCGTGGGCAGATACATGGACAACCAGGAAAAGGCCATGAACCAGGCCATCGCAAATTCCGAGGCCGCGACGATGCAGCGGGAACGGCAACAAAACGTTGACATGCTCACGGTAACCTTCAAGTCCGACTACCTCTTCGCCGTGAATTCCGCGACCCTTCTCCCTGGTGCCGACACCGAACTGCAGCGCGTCGCAAAGGTGCTCAGGGAATATCCCGAAACAAACATCCAGATCGCCGGGTACACGGACAGCAGCGGTTCGGAAGAATACAACCAGAGGCTCTCGGAGCGGCGTGCGGAGGCAGTGAAGAACGCCCTCATGGGAATGGGAGTCAGCGCCTCCCGCCTCACCACCATCGGCTATGGCGAATCGAGACCCGTTGCAAGCAACGCCACGGAAAGCGGCCGCCAGCAGAACAGGCGCGTGGAGGTCCGCATCGTACCGCAGGCGGCATGAGGCACTCCGATCGGGCATCGGGACAGGCCGTTATTCCCGGGCCGTGTGTTTCTTGTATTCTTCCATGGCCCAGCAGGAGCGCAGAAAGGGACAGTTTCCGCAAAGATCCACCCTGCCCTGTTCGATGAGGTACTTCTTCCCGGAGTCGGAACTGACGTTGCGGGATCTCATCTCGTCGATGCAGGGGGGTGTCCTGGACTTGCAGCCATGCTTGTTGGTACAACCGATACAGTAACCGTTCTTCGGCTTGATGGGGGCCTCCCTCACGGGAACCGGTATCCCGACAATGGCATGACGTGGCCCCGGGAGGCATCGGCTTCGGCCCAGGGGCGTTTCTTACCCCAAATGGGAAAGATCTTGCCATGGAGCCACTCGAAGGGGAGATCGGCGTGGGGTCCGTACTTTTCGATGTATTCCACGTAGGGGTTGCCAAAGGCGTCCACCGGGGCGAGGACGGCTTCGTTCTCCCCGTCGAAATCGCAGGCAGGGACACCGATCCTTTCGCACAGGCTCCTGTCGAAGGCCGGGGTGACGCTTATCCATCTCCCCTTGACGAAAAGCTGGGTGTACCCGTGACTGGGAAACTCCTCTATACCGGTCTGAGCCTTCAGCTCCGCGGGCATCTTATGGTTCACGATCCTCGCGAAGGCAAGCCGGGAAGGAATACCCGCGGCACGGGCAAGAGCGGCCAGCAGAACGGCTTTCTGGACGCAATAGCCCTTGCCTCTCGCAAGAGTCGTGCTCGCCTTGAAATCTTCCCTGAAGGTCGAGAGCATGTAGACATTGTAATGGATCTCATCGCGCACGAAGTAAAAGAGCACCCGCGCCCTCGGGCCTTCCTCCGTCAAGTCCCCGGCGAGCCTCAGCACCGTCTCCCGGATGCGATCATCATCACTGTCTATGATCTCCGTGGGCCCGAGGTAAATATCCATCTCGCTCATCGCAACTCCCTCAAAACATCCTGTTGACCCTGGCCGGTCTCAATCCGTCCTATTGGTCCTATGCGTCCTATATGTCCTATTCTCCCTATCTGTCCTATCCATCCTATTGTTCCTATTATAAAACACATAGGGCCTATAGGACAAATAGGACGAATAGGACATTGGGTGGGCGGTTTTACGTCTCGCTGTCGCCTGTGATCACTTCGTCGGGGAGTTCGTTGGTATCGCCTTGCACGGTGGGAAAGTGTTCTTCAAGGAGCTTACCCGCCTCGCCTATCGCCTGAACGAGCGCATCGGCCGCGCTTCCCTCACGCATTCCGGCGGAGACCGTCCTTGCGAAGATATTGAGCTTCGCCTGGGTGATCTTTTCGTGGATGCCCTTATCGGCGAGGACCCAGACCTTCCTCTCCAGGAGGGAAATGAAGAAGAGGACACCCGTGTTGCCCTTCGTGCGGTAGAGACCCCTCTCGTAGAAAGCCCTGACGGCCCTGTCCCGCACGGCCCGCTCGCGGCGCCCCGTTCCGCTGAAGAGCGCCTTGATGTACGGCGCCCTTTGCATCAGGAGCCAGAAAGGGGGGAAGAAAACGAGGGTAAGAGGGATGTACCACCAGAGGGATCCATGGAGAAAGAACTCGGTAATGAGGAAGGCAGCAACGTTCCCGAAGGTGACGGCAGCGAGCACTTCGGCCTCGCGGTAGCGGCTCGAGGCATCGACCACCATGACCGCTATCTCGCCCAGGGTCTTCGATTCCGCGAGCGAGGTCGCCTCGCGGATCCTTTCCTTCTCGGCATGAGTAAAAAAATTGAGCGCCTTCTTCATCACCAGTCCCCCGACGCACCGCCGCCGCCGAAATCTCCCCCGCCACCCGAGAAACCACCGCCGTCAAAACCGCCGCCGCCCGAGAAACCACCGCCCGTCCAGTAC
>LVAA01000157.1 GCA_001603955.1 Syntrophobacterales bacterium Delta_02
ATAAATCAAAGAGCTTCTAAAACTGGCGTCACCGCCTCGTTGCGGGTAAAAATAAACTATATATTTCCGCCGATGTCAAGGTTTACCGGCCATTATTGGAGAATAAGTTTCTTGAACTTTCTCTTGCCGACCTTGATGACGAACTCATCTCCGTCAGGAAGGTCTTCCGAAGACATCTTCTGTCCGTTTATCGTGACCGCGCCCTGCTTGATCATCCGCTTCCCTTCCGATGTAGAAGGCACGAGCCCCATGGTCACCATGAGCTTGGGAAGCCATGTCCCTGCGTCATTGCGACCCATTGCGGCCGTTTCGATATCGTCCGGTATCTCTTTGTCCCTGAACATCTTCTCGAAGTTCTCGTGGGCGGCCTCGGCAGCGGATGCGTTGTGGAAACGGGTGATGATCTCTTTCGCGAAGTCGACCTTTGCCTGTTTCGGATGGACCGTGCCGGCCGCGATGCCCTTCTTCAAGCCATTCAGCGCCTCGAGGGGAATGTCGCTGAGCAGTTCGTAATACTTTATCATCAGGTCGTCGGAAATGGACATGAGCTTGCCGAACATCTCGTCGGGTGACTCGTCGATGCCGACGTAGTTCCCGTAGCTCTTGCTCATCTTGTTCACGCCGTCGGTGCCTTCGAGGAGCGGCACGGTGACGAGGACCTGCGATTCCTGGCCGTACGCCTTCTGTATGTCCCTTCCCACGAAAAGGTTGAATATCTGGTCGTGCCCGCCCAGCTCGACGTCCGCTTTGAGCGCGACGGAATCGTAGCCCTGAACGAGGGGATAGAGGAATTCATGGATGCTGATGGGCAGGTTGTTCTGGTACCGGTTCCTGAAGTCCTCCCGCTCCATGATCCTTGCCATCGTGTACTGGGCACAGAGCCTGATCATGTCGGCGGCGTTTATCTTCTCAAACCACTCGCTGTTGTAGCGGATTTCTGTCTTCTCCGGATCGAGTATCTTGAAGACCTGCTTCTTGTATGTCTCCGCGTTGACCATGATCTCTTCCTTCGTGAGGGCGGGCCGTGTTTCGCTGCGCCCCGTCGGGTCGCCGATCATGCCTGTGAAGTCACCGATGAGGAATATGGCAATGTGACCCAGCTCCTGGAATTGTTTGAGTTTCTGGAGAACCACGGTATGACCGAGATGAAGATCGGGTGCCGTCGGGTCGAGGCCAAGCTTGACCCTGAGCGGTCTTCCCTCCTTCTCCGAACGGGCCAGTTTGTCGCTGAGTTCCTTCTCGTTGATGAGGTCCACTGCACCGCGCTTGATAATTGATATCTGTTCCTCGATCCCCATGACGTCTCCGGTATGATGTTTTTAGAAGATCTGGACTACGTGACGGATCAGGCTACTTTTTCCTTGACCCTTTTGATGTCGAGGCACCTGTGCCCGTTCCTGTCAATGGTGAGCAAAACCCCCTGGACCTCGACATCGTCCTTTCCCACCTCGAACTTCTGAGGCATCTGGGTGTAGAACCGTTCAAGGACCCCCCCTTTGTCCATTCCAATGACTGAATCGGCAGGACCCGTCATGCCGGCGTCGGTGATGTACCCGGTACCTCTCGGCAGCACCCTGTCGTCCGCAGTCTGTACATGCGTGTGGGTGCCCATCACGGCCGTCACCTTTCCATCGAGATACCATCCCATGGCTATCTTCTCCGATGTCGCCTCCGCGTGAAAATCCACGATGATCGGCGCGTCGGGCCTATCCATTTCAAGGAACTCCTCCATGGCCCTGAAGGGGCAATCGAGGGAATTCATGAAGATGCGTCCCTCTATGTTGGCGACACACAGCGAAAGATCGTTCTTCCTCACCACGGTATACCCGAAGCCGGGTGTCCCCCGGGGATAGTTGAGGGGACGGATGACCCTGGACTCTTCCATGAGGAAGGGGATTATCTCTTTCTTCTTCCATACATGGTTGCCCGTCGTAATGGCATCAACCCCGAGGGAAAGCATCTCTACCGCCGTCCTGGCGGTTATCCCTATTCCCCCCGCCAGGTTTTCTCCGTTTATCACGACGAAATCAGCACGCGTCTCTTCCAGATAGCGGCCAACGGCCTTCCTTCCCGGTTTACCGATGACGTCACCAAGGAAGAGCACTGTAAACCGGTCATTTTGCATATTCTATCGAACGTGTCTCCCTGATCACGACCACCTTTATCTGACCCGGATAGGACAGGTCGGTCTCGATCTTCTTCGCGATGTCCTTAGACATCATTATGATGTTCTCGTCGCTGGTCTTCTCGCTGTTCACGACGATGCGTATCTCTCTTCCCGCCTGTATGGCATAGGATTTTTCAACACCCTGAAAGGTGTTTGCGATCTTTTCGAGTTCCTGGAGCCTCTTGATATAGGTTTCCAGCATCTCCCTGCGGGCGCCCGGCCTTGCGCCGGACAGCGCGTCCGCCGCCTGCACGATAACATCGAGGAGACTCTTCACCTCAACATCCTCATGGTGGGCGAGAATGGAATGGATGATCTCTTCTCTTTCCCCGTACTTTCTGGCCAGGTCCGCTCCTATCGTCGCGTGGGAGCCCTCGACCTCGTGGTCCACGGCCTTCCCGATATCATGAAGGAGTCCTGCTCTCTTTGCCTCCTTGACGCTCACCTTCAGCTCGGAGGCAATGGCCCCGCAAATGAAGGCCACCTCGAGCGAATGCTGATAGATGTTCTGGGCGTAGCTGCTGCGGAACTTGAGCCTGCCAAGGAGCTTGACGAGTTCAGGATGAACGTTGTGGATCCCGAGGTCGAACACCGCCTGCTCGCCGGCCTCCTTGATCTTCTCCTCCATCTCCTCGGCAACCTTGGAAACGATCTCCTCGATCCGTGCGGGATGTATCCTGCCGTCACTTATGAGTTTCGCGATGGCGATCCGCGCAACCTCCCTCCTCACCGGGTTGAAGCAGGAAAGGATAACCTCCTCGGGGGTGTCATCGATGATGATATCCACACCGGTCGCAGCCTCCAGGGCCCTGATATTGCGACCCTCACGGCCTATGATACGGCCCTTCATCTCCTCGTTCGGCAGGGGAACCACGGAAACGGTGTCCTCGCCAACGTATTCGCCGGCATATCTCTGAATGGCAAAGGCTATGATCTCCTTCGCCTTCTTGTCCGCCTTCTCCCTGGCCTCCTCTTCGATCTTCTTGATCATCTTCATCGATTCGAAGCGGGCCTCTTCCTCCAACCCCTGCACGAGCGTCTTCTTTGCCTCTTCGGCGGTCATGCCCGAAATCTTCTCAAGCTCCTCCCTCGACCGCATAACCAGGCTTTCCTGCTCTCTGATCTTGCCCTCGAGCTGGTTGTACCTGTTCGACATCTCACGGTCTTTACGCGACAACTCCTCTTCCTTCTTATCGAGGGTGTCGAGCTTCTTGTCGATGTTCAGCTCCTTCTGCGAGAGCCTGCGCTCGGTGTTCTGCATTTCGATCTTACGGGCCTTGACCTCCTGTTCGATCTCGTTACGGGCCTGAAGGACGATGTCCTTTGCCTGGATCGAGGCCTCCCGCATCACAACATCAGCTTCCTTCTTCGAATCGTCCAGGATCTTCTTCCCGATCTTGTCGTACTCGCCTACTTTTTTCTGATGGATGAACTTGGTAAGAAAGAAGCCGATGAAAAGCGCTACAACGAAAGCAATAACGGCTATCACGATCGTATTCAATACCGCCCCCTAATTTATCTCAATATTATTAAGGGGGTGCGATCAAAAGGAAAGAAAGAGTATTAACAATATAGATAGAACACTTTAAATCTTTATATTGAATACCCCTCCATGACGGCTCGAAGTTTATTTAT
>LVAA01000158.1 GCA_001603955.1 Syntrophobacterales bacterium Delta_02
GAGTTGGGGTTTGATGCCATGATCCTGTTCCAGGGGCTTTGGTGTCTCGCAGACAAGGATGGACGTCTCGAGGACCGGCCGCGGAGAATCAGGATCGAGGTCTTTCCTTATCATGACCTGGACGTGGACAAGGTGCTGTCAAGGCTATGCCTAGGCGGGTTCATCAACAGGTATGAAGTCGACGGTGAACGATACATCCAGGTTGTGAATTTCAAGAAGCATCAGACGCCACACCCCAGGGAGAAAACCTCAACAATTCCGCCATGCCCGGAAAAGGCAATGCCTAGGCATGACCAAGGCACAACCCAGGAAGAACCCAGGCATGACCAAGGCAATACCGAGGCAACACCCGAGCAAGACCCAGGCATAGCCCAGGCAACGCCTTTCCCTTCTGATGTTATGAATCCTGATATTATGAATGCTGATGTTCTGAAAGGGGAAGGGGGTGTGGGGGAAGGGGAAAACATCGTCCCGGACACCCCGCCTGTGGACAACTCAGGACATAAAGATTCGAACCCCGCCTTTTATCAAGAGCTTAAAAGCGTTCTGACTGAGATTTCAAAGGCCGAACCGAACCTACGCTTTCAAAGGCAGGTGTTGCTGTTCGTCGAGAGCAACAAGATGCACAGCAACCCCGACGCCATTATCCACTGCCTGAGATCACTCCTGAAGGCCCTGCAAGGGGAAATCACGGTCGAGAAGCCCAGGGCATACCTGGAAGCTGCCCTGAAGATCGAGGACGGCAAGCACAATGCCAGGGATCACGATGCGCAAGCCCAGGAGTTCAAGAAGCCCATCAAGCCCGGTGAAATGGCAACACTTGGCAATGTCTTCCGGGGAATGGCAAACCCGCCATGACCAGGGGGGGCATGAGGCGGGGGAACGGGTCCTTCCCTCGGTGTGGGTGAAGTAGGGGTCAGACAGGCCCGAAGGCCCCCTGCGTGTGAAAAAAATTTCAGGTGGAAAAATGGAAGCCCAAAAACTTGAAATCATTTACCTTCCGCGAGAGCGGTTGAAGCATTTGGAGAACAACCCCCGCAAAAAGCGGGATCGGGAGGCGATCCGGAAGCTGGCGGCACTGATCCGGGAGCACGGCTTTCAGAACCCCTTGCAGGTGTACGAAGAGACCCAGGGTGACTTCATGATCCTGTGCGGCAATCACCGGTTCGATGCCGGGGTGCTGGCGGGCATGAAGGAATTCCCCTGCATAGTTTACCGGGGGGATCGGAAGCAGGCAATTGCCAGGGCTATTTCCGACAACAAGAGCAACGAGTGGACGGACTGGAACGAAGACAACCTGAAGGCCCTGCTGTTGGAGATCGACGAGAAGGCGGATTTCGAAGCCCTGGCCGGTACCGGCTTCGTCGAGAAAGAGATCCAGGACCTGTTCCGGGAGCTCGAGGAGGAGAAACCGGAAGTCGAATTCTCGGAAGAACTGCTCCTGTCCCACAATTACGTGGTCCTGTACTTCGACAACGATCTTGACTGGCAGGTGGCCGTGG
>LVAA01000004.1 GCA_001603955.1 Syntrophobacterales bacterium Delta_02
ATGCAGAGGATGACGATGGCGCAGACGACGGTCGCTATGATGACCTGCCACTGGATCTTGGAGGTCTCGGCCTCGACGTCATCGACATAGATACCGGTGCCGATGACCCAGTCCCACTGTTTGACAAGCTTCACGAATGTGACCTTTGGAACGGGTTTTGAGTTGCCTGCCTTGGGCCACATGTAGGAAACGAAGCCCTCCCCTTTCTCCCTGGCGGTCTGGGACATCTCTCGGAAGAAGTACTTGCCTTCCGGGTCTTTCTCATTCGCCATGTCCTTCCCGTCAAGCTGGGTGTTTATAGGATGCATGAGTATCTTGCCGGCGGTGTCCATAATGAAGAAGTACTCGTTGCCGGAGTAGCGGATGGCCTTGAGGTTCGCGATGCTGCGCTGTTTGGCCTCGTCGAGCTTGAGTTCGCCCGACTTGACCTTTGCCTCATAGGAATTGATGATCGTGTAGGCGATATCCGTGTGATCGCTCAAGGCCGTCTTCTTCTCGCCCATGAGTTTGTCTTTTACCATGGGGATAAAGTAGAGGACCATCCCGGCCAGGATGATCACGATGGTGAAGAGGGATATGCTCATCACCTTTGTTCCGATCGACCAGTTGTTAAACCATTTCATAATAACCTCCTTGTATGGATGCAGGACTGTGCCGCTTCTGACCATGATGGATTGACTGAGCCCGCCGGCTATTCTTCTGTGAGAGTGAATGCTCCAACATATCATCAGTTGTCGGCAACCGGGGAAGGGGGAATATATCAGATTGTCTGATTTTGCTGTAAGAAAACTCCTACGGCGGCGTATTCTTTTCTTGACCCCGGTGTCGGGGAAAGACGAAAATTAAGGTATGGATCTAACGCGGGAACAGGTGGAGGTAGTATTCGCTGTCCTTACGGGCATCGGCCTTAGCGCGGCATGCGGGTTCAGGATCTTTCTGCCCCTTCTTGCCCTCAACCTGGCTTCCATGTACGGCCTGGTCGGCCTGGCGCCGGGGTTCGAATGGATCGCGGGATTCCAGGTCACCATAGCTTTCGGTGTCGCCGCCCTGCTCGAGATCGTCGCCTATTACATTCCCTGGCTTGACAACATCATGGATTCCATCGCCTCGCCGGTGAGCATCATCGCGGGTACGATCGCCACGGCATCGCTCGTAACGGACATCCCGCCTTCGCTGAAGTGGACCATATCGATCATCGCCGGGGGAGGGATAGCAGGCCTGCTTCAGGGCGCGACGGTCGCCCTGCGCGCGAAGTCCACCATTTTCACTGCCGGGCTCGGGAATTTCCTGGTCGCCAGCTTCGAACTCCTGGCGTCCGCCATAGTGGCTTTCATATCACTCATCCTCCCCATCGCTGCCTTCATCCTGGCACTGCTCCTCATCACCTACCTGCTGATCATGGCAAGACGGGTGCACAGGAGAAAGAAGAGGGGAGAAGAAAGTTAGAATCGCTTGAACCGCTTGAACAGCTTGGCGGGTTGTTGACAAAGTTGTTTCTGAGTCCGGTTGATCTTCTTTCGTCATCCCGGCGAAGGCCGGGATCCAGGAAGGATTTCTTGTAGCAGAAAGCACGCAAAGGACAATGCCTGAAGAGTACGATACGAAAGGTCTTGCCGGACCTTTTGCTGTCCAGTGATCATTTACTATGAGTTTTTTCTGGTTCCCGGCCTTCGCCGGGATGACGAAAAAAGCGGACCTTATCAAGGGGCTGTCAGGCGATTCAAATCATCCCCCCACCTATTTCCACCCTTCTTCCGTTCCAACGGTTCAAACGGTTTTAACCATTTCCTCTCTATGCTTTCTTATTTCTTCGAGAAAGATCTCCCCGTACTTCTCCAGTTTTGCCTGGCCGATGCCGGAGATGGTCAGCAGTTCTTCCGGCGTTTGAGGGAGGCGCGTTGCCATCTCGCGAAGGGTACTGTCGTGAAAGACCGTGTAGGCAGGGAGTGAAGAGTTTCTTGCGAGCTCGCCCCGCAGCGAACGAAGGCGCTGCCAGAGGATGGGGTCGAAGTTGAAGTGCTCGCGATCCTCCCCGGTTTGTGCGCCGGGGCTGCCCTTCAAAGATCTTGCCGCCGCCTTCTTTCTGGCGGGTGCGGGGTCCTTGCGGAGCTCGAACATCTCCTCTCCCCTGAGGACAGGATGGCATCTGCCCGAGAGCTTGAGGCCGCCCTTCTTTTCCATATCCACCTTCATAAGACCCCCCGCAACGAGTTGCCTGTATACAGACCTCCATTCGTGTTCGGAGAGTTCCTTGCCGATTCCGTAGGTGGAGACCCTGTCGTGGCCGAAGGAGCGGATCCTCGCCGTGTCCCTGCCGAGAAGGACGTCTATGAGATGATTTGTGCCGAACCTTTGCCCGGTCCTGTACGCGCAGGAAAGGGCCTTTTGGGCGATCACGGTGCCGTCCACGATCTCCACGTTCCCAAGGCATGTGTCACAGTTGCCGCATGGCTCGGGGAGGGACTCTCCGAAGTACCCGAGGAGCACCTGGCGCCGGCATCGGGCGGTCTCCGAGTAGCCGAGCATCGCCTCCATCTTCCGGTACTGAATGGTCTTGAAATGTTCGTCTCCCGGCGATCCGTCCAACATCTGGCGAAGCATCACGACATCGGCGAGGCTGTATATCATCCATGCGTCCGCCGGCTCCCCGTCGCGCCCCGCGCGGCCCGTTTCCTGATAGTAGCCCTCGAGGGTCCTGGGAAGGTTCAGGTGGGCGACGAATCGGATGTCGGGCTTGTTGATGCCCATGCCAAAGGCTATGGTCGCCACCATGATGGTCCCTTCACCTTCGAGAAAGGCCCGTTGGTGCCTGAGGCGGACGTCGCGTTCGAGGCCAGCGTGGTAGGGCAGGGCGGGGAAACCTTTCTCCTGGAGGACGAGGGCGATCTCATCCGTTTTTTTCCTCGTCATGCAGTAGACTATGCCGGACTCGCCGGGGTGTTCGGAATTGATGAAGTTGAGAAGCTGGTCCTTTTCCCTGTCCTTGATCTCCACCCTGTAGTGTATGTTGGGCCTGTCGAAGCTCGTGATGAAGTGTCTCGCCTTCGCCAGGTGCAGCTTTTCGACTATCTCCTGTCTCGTGGTCTCATCGGCCGTCGCCGTCAGCGCTACCCGGGGCACGCCGGGGAACATCTGCGCAAGGACGCCCAGTTCCAGGTATTCCGGGCGAAAGTCGTGTCCCCACTGAGATACACAGTGGGCCTCGTCTATCGCAAAGAGACCTATATTCATCCTGCCGAGGAGGGCCATGAAACCCTCCGTAACAAGCCTCTCGGGTGCCACGTAGAGGAGATCGAGTCCGCCTTCCGTGGCGATCTTCTCGATGGACCGTGCCTGTCGCGCCTCGAGGGTGGAATTCAGGAAACCCGCCTTTATGCCCAGTTCGCGGACCGCGTCCACCTGGTCCTGCATGAGCGCGATAAGGGGTGAGACCACGACACACACCCCCTGCCGGATAAGCGCGGGGACCTGGTAGCACAACGATTTTCCGCTGCCTGTGGGCATGAGGACAAAGGCGTCCCCTCCGCCGACAAGATGATCAATGACCTCTTCCTGGTACGTGCGAAACGAAGTATACCCGAAATACCTCTTCAAAACCTCCCGCGGCGACATGCGTGTACCTGCAGCTTCCATAAAGAACCCTCGCTCAACGTGATATGCCCGCCACCATATTACCCCAACGGGCCGCTTAAAACCACACCGGAGATATATTACTTTTTGCGGGAAAAAAAAGAGAGGGGAAGAGAACGACGATTACGGAAAATGTCACCCGGCGCAAGACCGGAACCCAGGCCTTCCCTGCTTCCACACCCCTCCTGGATTCCGGCCTTCGCCGAAATGACGAAAACGAAAAACGTTCAAGCGGTTCCAATGGTTCCAACGGCTCTAACGGCTCTAACGGCTCAAGCGGCTCAAGCGGCTCAAGCCGTCTTTCAGAGTACTTCCTCCAGGCTCTTGCCCACGGCTCCCCAGTTGATGACGTTCCAGTAAGCCTCGACGAACTTTGCCCTGTCGTTCTTGTAGTCGAGGTAATAGGCGTGTTCCCAGACGTCGAGGGCCATGAGGATCCGGAACATGGGATAAATGTGCACGTTGTGTTTCTCAACCTGCATGATGAGAGGCCTGTTCGTCAGCTTGCAGAAGGTGAGCGTGGCCCATCCCGATCCTTCCACGCTCGCGGCGGCCTGCGAAAAGACCTTCTTGAAGCGGTCGAAGGAGCCGTACTCCCTGTCGATGAGCTCGGCGAGGGCCCCTGTCGGTTTGCCTCCGCCGCCCTTGCCCGCGGGGGCCAGGTTTTCCCAGAAGATGTAATGGAGGAGATGCCCCCCGATGTGAAAGGAGAGTTCCTTGTAGGTCGCCTTCGTGTCGAAATCCGCGTTGTCGGTCCTGGCCTTGTCAAGCCTCTGGAGGATGCCGTTGGCCCCGTTCACATATGCCGCGTGGTGCTTGTCGTGATGCAGCGTGAGAAGCTCTTTGGATATGTATGGCGCAAGCGCGTCATAGCTATAGGGGAGATCAGGTAAAGCGTAGAGTTTCTGTGCTTCCATCTCGTTACCTCCTTCTCATTGATATTGCGGGCTTACTTGTTCGTTCCTGTCTTGAGTGGAGCCGGCCACATATACCAATTGTAGCACGTAATTTGCCGGCAGGGCATGCGATGGAGAGTCTCTCCTTTGTGCGGCCTTGTCCTACAGGGAGTTTGCATCTTTTCTTGAGAACATCTGACACTCCATCCCGGAGCTTGAGAAGACCTCACGGGATGGGATGACCCGGGACTTGAACCCCATCGCCCTGCACCCGTAAGGGAACGATCTTTCATGCGTGATATAGAAATGAATGCACAAATGACACCTGACAGCCCCCGCCTCACCCCGCTGCCCCGTATGAGAGATTGCCTTCTCTTTCATAATCATCCGTTTCAAAGATTGTGATAATATGCGCTGGTCAGTGTCGACAGCCGGCTGATCTTCAGGGTCTTTGTTCTGAAACCTGAAACCTGAAACCTGAAACCTGAAACCTGCCTCTACCGCTGTGCGCTCTGAAGGGAGTTTATCCTGCGGTCTATGTCCCTTTCCTTCCCGTCGAGGTCGTTGCTCCTGGCCTGGAACTGTGCTTGCTGACTGGAGAACCTGGTCTTCAGGTCCTCGAGGCGTTCGTTGAAATACCTGACGTCATCGTTGAACCTGCCCATCTCTTTCGCGCAGTACTGGGGGTTTTTGCCGTACTTTTCTCCCGAGCAGTCCTCGTAAAGGTCCGCCTGCTGCATGTCGAGCCGTTTTCTGAGCCGGTCCAGGGGTTTGAAGTATTCGGCGTGAAAGTTGCTTCGTTCCTGGAAGAGCTTGAGGCGGGCGGACCTGATCTCGTCCTTCTCCTGCTTCAGCCTGGACAATTCTCCCGACGGCTGCGGCACGGCGGGTTCGGCGGACTTCCGTTGAGCCGCCGTCTCGCACGCAGACATGAGGAGGCACAGAAGCGCCAGGAGGACAGGGCATGCCAGACGGCAGATCTGCGGCCACGATCCTCTTGCAGCCTTGTCAATCCGGAATAGTCTCATATGTATGCCTCCTCGATGGTGTTCCGGCCGGAAGAAATCATCCTGTTGTATTTTCCTATAGCCCGCGGGTTTATTGCAAGAAGATAATAAGACCCATGGGTTTGGGGTTGCAACTGCTTGTCCTGGTAAACTATCGTGTGATAGGGTGTCAAGGAACAGGTTATGGGTTATGGGTTATGGGTGATAGGTGATAGTGGGCGAGGGTATTGGCCCGCACGGACAACAGGCAAATAAAACGAAAGGGAGGTTTGTTATGGGGACAGGTGAAGGTTTTTCGTTGAAAGGGTATTCGCTGCCGATGAGCCCGCGGGGAAGGGCCGCCATAATTGACCCTCCGCCGTGGCATTACGGGGGAGACGTGCTGCACCTCACGTTCAGGGCGGACCCGAAGAAGATGCGCGAACTTGTGCCGCCGCCGCTCATGCCGGGGCCGAATCCGGGGGAAGGTGTCCTGTGGTTCACCGAATGGGTCTCCGCGAGCGAGGCGAACCCGGACCTCAGCTTCGTGAACCCCGAAAGGTCCCAGTACAAGGAATGCATCGTCATGGTGAGCTGTCAGTTCCAGGGTGTGCCGGGGTACTTCGTTTCCTACATATGGGTGGATAACGACTTTACCCTGGTGAGAGGGCTCTTCCAGGGGTTCCCCAAGAAGCTGGGCGACGTGTACATCACCAGGCTCCACGACCTCACGCCGAAGGTGGGAGGAAAGAAGGCGGGTGCCAGGGTGAAAGGCGTCTGTGTCTCGGGCGCACAGCGCATAGTGGAGGGATCAATGGAGTTTGAGAGACAGGCGCAGCCGTCGGACGTTCCTCCGGTGAAGTTCTACCTTATGCGTCTTTTCCCCGGTATCGAGGACATCACGAGGCCCGATATACACGAGATAGCCTCAAGCAGGGTGGTGGACCCCAGGGTGGCCGATGTGTGGGTCGGAAAAGGGGAGGCGAAGTTCCATGCCTCCGAGTTCGAGGAGGTGGCTGACCTCGGGCCAGTGGAGGTCACGAAGGCCTTTTATTACAGCCTGGGTATCACCATAACGGGCGGCGAGGTCCTGCACAGGTTTTGAGACACCGGCATGGCTTCTAGTGCCTGACAGGTCGGGCAGTTCCCGGGGGGTGTTGTTCGTAAAATAGCGGGTTGGGTGTATACTATATAGACAGGGAATACATCCCAGCCGCCAGGAGGTTGGCCATGCCGGTGCGAAAATTAAAGGAATTCCTCAACGGGAACAATGTAAAATATGTCACCATCGCTCATTCTCAGGCCTTTACGTCCCAGGAGATAGCAGCCTCCGCGCATATCCCGGGAAGGGAACTGGCCAAGACGGTGATGATCAAGGTGGACGGAAAGATGGCGATGGCGGTCATCCCGGCGTCGCACAAGGTGGATTTCGGTCTCCTCAAGGGAGTGACGGGGGGGCAGAAGGTCGAATTGGCGACTGAGGACGAGTTCAGGTACAAATTCCCCGAGTGCGAGATCGGCGCCATGCCTCCTTTCGGAAATCTCTACGGGATGGATGTCTTCGTGGCCGAGGAACTCGCGGAAGACGAGACCATCGCCTTCAACGCGGGCTCTCACACAGAGCTCATAAAGCTCGCCTATACCGATTTCTATCGCCTGGTCACCCCGAAGATCGGGAGGTTTACCTCAAAGGGAAGCCTCTGAAGGGTCTGATCCGGAATACCCCTTTCTTACCGGTATTTCCCCGGGCTTCCGGGCGGTGCTGGCTTGGACGACCTCTTGCCCTTACCCGACGATGGGGTTACGAGTTCCAGTTTGCCCGCACGTATCAGGTTCTGAACATTCGGCGAAGAAAGATCGGCATCGGTCACGTTGGCCGTCGCTCCGGCAGCGACGTTGATTGTTCTTCCCCCGGAAAGGGAGACCGCAAGTCTCTGCTTGGTCTTGTTCTTGATCGTGGCCGCGTCGGCAAGGAGCGCTAACCCGAACATGCCGGCGAGAACCATCACCAGGCAGAAACATGCCTTTTTCGTCATCTCTCCCTCCTTAGTGTCTTGCCTTTCGTTCGTCATGATCTTTTCGATCTTTTCCGTGTCGAGGGCTTGGACGATGTGTTGCTTCTTTCTCAGGATGCCTGATCCCTCAAAGGCATTGGGAACGAGCGGGACAGATACCCGGACAGGCAGACCGTCCATGTCTTGCGCCCTCTATCGTCTCCATCTTCCGTTGTGTGATCGACCAGGGATCCATTATACATTTCTTTTCTATCTTTCACAAATGCAAGGCCGCTAACCCTGCTAAAGGATCAACGGATCGGTTCGGGGTGCACACGTGCCTTTTGTTGTTTGCCGGGAGCGGTGTCTGAAGGGCCCGAAGGGTGTCGGGAATGCCCCCAATCCCGGGATTTACTCCATGGTGATGCTATGCTAGGATGATTATGTCACGCAGGCAAGAGCGAGGAGATGGCCGGGCAGAGGGTGCCATCAGCCGCGTGCTTTCCGCCGTCGAGAGGGACTGGGACATGAAGGATGAATATTCGTCGGGTGTCTATGATGCGCTTTTCAAACCGCGAAGCGTCGTCATCGTGGGCGGAAGCGAAAGCCTCGCCAAGCCCGGCGGGAAGGTTCTCGCCAATATAGTGGACCATCATTACCGGGGGACGCTTTGGGTCGTGAACCCCGGCGGCAGCGTGAAGGGCCTTCCCACGTTCGCCTCGGTGCCGGACCTGCCAGGCCCGCCGGAGCTTGGGATCATCGCCATTCCCGCCGCCCTGGTGGCGGGGGCGCTCGAGGACCTCGGCCGGAAAGGAACGAAAGCCGTCGTTATCCTCTCGGCAGGTTTCGGCGAGAAGGACGAGAAAGGCCGCGAGGAGGAGAGGCGCCTTCTGACGATCGCCGGGGATTTCGGGATGACCATCATCGGGCCCAACTGTTCCGGGTTCATGACGCCCCATTACAGCGGGAAGTTCGCGGGGATCATCCCTGAGCTGAAGCCGAGGTCGATCGATTTCATAAGCGGCTCGGGCGCGACCGTCGACCTCGTTATGGAGCAGGCAGTTCTCAGGGGGCTGTCCTTCTGCAACGTTGTCAACGTGGGGAATTCCATACAGACCGGTGTCGAGGACCTCATTGCCCTCTATGACGAGAACTATGGCACCGAGGGCTCGCCTGTCCTTATGCTTTACCTGGAGTCCCTGAAAAAGCCGGGGCTTCTGCTCAGGCACGCCCGCAGCCTGACCCGGAAGGGGTGCGCCATCGTGGGGATCAAATCGGGTGTCTCCGCCGGAGGGGCCCGGGCGGCGGCAAGCCACACGGGCGCGATGGCTACCGATGACACTGCCGTGCAGGCCCTCTTCGACAAGGCGGGCATCATACGGGTGAAGAGCAAGATGGAGATGATCGATGTTGCCTGCGCCCTTCTGGGAACGGGCGGGCATCTCGAGGGGAACCGCGCCTGCGTCATCACCGATGCGGGAGGGCCCGGTGTCATGCTCACCGACGAACTGGAAAGGCAGGGTTTTGTCCTGCCCGTTCTCGGGGAGAGGACGCGGCAGAGATTGCACGGCATACTCCCCGCCGAAAGCTCCGTTATGAATCCCGTCGACTGCCTTCCGTCGAGGACTGCCTCCCAGATACGGGAGGTATTCGAGGTCCTCGCCGAAGAAGAGCGCGCCGGGATAGACGTTATAGCCATCCAGGTGGGGAACCCCGGAATGTATCCCAACAGGGAGATATACCGCGAGGTGGCCCGGGCGATGAAGACCTCTCCCATCCCCGTTATCCCTACGCTCAGCTCCGTCACGACCTGCACGGAACCCATCGCGGAATTTACGGGGGACGGCAACTTCTGTTTTTCCGACGAGGTGAACCTGGGCAGTGCCCTGGGCAAGGTTCTCCATCGCACGGCGATCTTTGAAGCGTCAGATGACCTCAAGGACTACGACCGCGCCGGCATAGGGAATGCGTTAGAGGGACATACTGGCGTTCTGCCGGCGCGAACCGTGACAGAGGTCCTGGAAAAAGCAGGCTTTGTCTTTCCGCCGCAGGTAGAGGCCCCGTCCCTCGAAGGGACGAAAGAGGCCTGCAATAGGATAGGGTATCCCCTGGTTATGAAGGTACTGGGGCCTTTGCACAAGAGCGACCTCGGCGGGGTGAAGCTCGGGATCGCGGATGCCGCCGCTGCCGAACGGGCCTGGCACGACCTCGCGGGTATCGAAGGCGCTCGGGGTGTTCTGGTGCAGCCCATGGTGGAAGGCATGGAGGTCATCCTGGGAGCGAGCCGTGCCGGCGACCTCGGCCATCTCATCATGTTCGGCCTCGGCGGGATATATACCGAGGTGCTGGGGGATGTCGCCTTTGCCCTTGCCCCTCTTGCCGGGGAGGAATGCCGCGGGATGGTGAAGGGCATTCGTTCCTACCCCATCGTGGAAGGTGTTCGGGGTCAAAGAGGGGTTTCCGTGGAGCGTCTCGCCGACCACCTGGAAAGGCTCAGCCGCCTCGTCTGCGATTTTCCCGTCATCGGTGAGATCGACATCAATCCCCTGAAGGGCGGCGGCAGCGAGTTGTATGTCATCGACGCGCGGATCATCCTCCATACCGAACCGCGTTCCTGAAGGTCGTTCTGAAACAAAGAAGGCCGGTCCCGTGACGGGGGACCGGCCTTTCATGTCTGTCCTGCAGTCCTACAGCTTGAAGAGAAGATCTGTGTAGGTGGGAACGGGCCACGTGTCCGCGGGGACCAGCATCTCCAGGCTGTCGATATCGCCCCTCAAGGCCTGCATTGCCGTGAACACCTTGTCGCGGTAGCTTTGAGCCTGCTTCACCGTGTCCGTGGTGGCCTGCGCTTTTTCCACGGCGGTTTCAAGTTTGCCGAGGTTCTTGTACGCAGACGTGAGAACGGTGCTGAGCCTTTTCAATATGTCCTCGGGGATCGCCGCGGGGCCCTTGACAAATTTGAGATCGTCTATGGAATCGGCGAGGAAGGTCGCGTATTCGAGGGCGGCGGGGATGAACTGTCTCTTGGCCATGTCGATGGCGACGCGTGCCTCAATATTGACCTGCTTGGCGTAGGTCTCCACGTAGATATCGTAGCGGGAATGGAGCTCCTTGCGGGAAAGGACATCGTACCTTTCGAAAAGCTTGAAGGCCTTGTCGGTCACGAACGCCTTGAGGGCGTCGACGGCATTTCCCACGTTCGGGAGTCCTCTTCTTTCAGCTTCCGCCAACCATTCTTCAGAGTAGTTGTTCCCGTTGAAGATGATCCGGCTGTGTTTGTTCCAGGTGTCCTTTATGATCGCGGCCGCCTCGGCATTCTTGTCCCTGGCTTTTTCCAGCCTCGTGGCGATCTCGTCGAGGGCTTCGGCGGCTATGGTGTTAAGGGCCACGTTCGACCCCGCTATAGACTGAGCGGAACCTACCATTCTGAACTCGAACTTGTTGCCCGTGAAGGCAAAGGGGGAGGTCCTGTTCCTGTCGGTGTTGTCCCTCGGTATCATGGGCAGCGTATCGACGCCGACGCTGACGAATTGCTCACCCCTTGATGCCGTCTTTTCGCCCTTGGCGATCTTCTCGAGTATCTCTGTGAGTTCTTCACCCATGAAGATGGACACGATGGCGGGAGGCGCTTCGTTCGCACCAAGACGGTGGTCGTTCCCGGCGGTGGCGCAGGTCGCCCTCAGGATATCGGCGTGGGTGTCGACGGCCTTGATCATCGCGCACAGGAACAGCAGGAACTGGACGTTCTCGTTGGGCGTGCTGCCGGGCTCGAGCAGGTTCATCCCGTCGTTGGTGGACAGGGACCAGTTGTTGTGCTTGCCCGACCCGTTGATGCCCGCGTAAGGTTTCTCGTGGAGGAGGCAGACGAGGTCGTTCCGGAAGGCGACCTTCTGCATCGTCTCCATGACGAGCTGGTTGTGGTCGGTTGCTATGTTCGTGGTGTCGAAGATGGGGGCCATCTCATATTGCGCCGGGGCCACCTCGTTGTGTTTTGTCTTGGAGGTGATGCCCATCTTCCACAGTTCCACGTCAAGGTCGTGCATGTAGTCGGAGACGCGGTCCTTGATGGCGCCGAAATACTGGTCCTCGAGTTCCTGGCCCTTGGGCGGGGGCGCGCCGAAGATGGTGCGGCCCGCGAGAAGCAGGTCGAGGCGCTCCATGTAGTATTTCTTGTCGACGAGGAAGTATTCCTGCTCGGGGCCCACGGTGGAGGTCACATTCACGGATGTGGTGTTCCCGAGTGCCTTCAAGACCCTGAGGGCCTGCCGGGACAGGGCCTTCATGGAGCGCAGGAGAGGAGTCTTCTTGTCGAGGGCCTCTCCGCGATAGGAGTAAAAAGCCGTGGGGATGGTGAGCGTCACGTTGCCGCTTTCATCTTCCTTGAGGAAGGCGGGAGACGTGCAGTCCCAGGCGGTGTACCCCCGTGCCTCGAAGGTGGCCCTCAGGCCGCCGCTGGGGAAGGACGAGGCGTCGGGTTCGCCCTGGACGAGCTGTTTCCCGGAAAACTCCATGATGACGCTGCCGTCGGGGGCGGGGGAGATGAAAGAATCGTGTTTCTCGGCGGTGATCCCCGTCAGGGGCTGAAACCAGTGCGTATAGTGTGTCGCACCCTTTTCGATGGCCCAGTCTTTCATCGCGTTGGCCACCACGTCCGCCACGTCCGGCCGAAGCGGCGTGCCCTGTTCGATCGTCCTGCGCAGTGCCCTGTAGACCTCTTTCGGCAGGCGTTGTTTCATCACCTTATCGTTGAAAACGTTGGACCCGAATATTTCCGTCAGTTCCATTTTAATCCTCCTCACAAGTTGGACCGGACAAAGCCGTATAATAACACTTTCCGCCTGTTACTGGAAAGGTTTGTTCAGTCCTTAAACATTGACTTTGGGTGAACTTCTTTGTTCGGTATGCTTGCTTAAGCCCTCGGGGCCGTTGAGGGGAACACATCAATGTGCGGCAACAGTATAATATGATACTGTTGAGTTTACAAGTAAATTGTCGGCGACCCTGGTAAGACACATTCTGCCGGGGCACGATCCGACAGGATATGTTGTCCCCTCGCGTCGGTCTCGTACGCCCGTTTCGTGCACGGGTCAGCCCATGTACAACTATGAAAGAGTATATGTCCACGACGGTAGCGCCTGCCAGCATTATGAAATATCACGATAGGATTCTCGTGTGATGGATGTTTTCAGTTGCTCTTTCTCAATGTCAATAATAGGGCAGTTGTTCGTCGAAACGTTCCTTATTGTTCCGGTACCACGCGGCAACGTGTTTGACCGCTTCGACGGCCTTCGTCAGGGCCGCGATGTCGGAATTGAACCCCTGGTGGGGCTGGACATAGATGTTGGAGCTTCTGTCGGTGGACTTCTCAACGAGCGCCTTGGCCGCAAGCAGGTTGGCGTCGGTCTCCGCCGGCTGCCCGAGGAGGAGCGCCGAGAACTGCGACTCGTTGCTAAAGACGTCGAGGCCAATCCCCGTTATCTTTCCCGAGCGGTAGAGATCGAGGAGTACCGATTCCGGTGCGATCTCCCCCCGGGTCACGTTGATGAAGATGAGGTTCTTCTTCGCCTGAGAGAGATACTCCTTCGAAAAGTAGCCCACGTTGTAGAACCTGCTCTCCGGGTTCCTCGTCAGGTTCATGGCATTGACGATGATGTCGCTGGACCGGATGGCCTCTTCCGTGGAAACGAACCGCACGGTCCCGCCGTAAAGGCCGTCGAGTTCGTCCTGCCTCAAGTCGACCCCCTGGACGGTCAGGCCGTTGGCCTCGGCAAGCTCGTATGTCCTCTTGCCTATTTTGCCGACGCCGAAGACGGTCAGCGTCCTGTGTCTGTCGAGTTCCATGAAGGCTCGGGAATCCTTCCTTTCGAAGGTGAGGGTGTTAAGGGAGTAATGGTTCAGCTCGCCTGCGGCGGCGTAGAGGAACTTGATGGCCGTCTGGGCCACGGCGTTCACACAATACTCTCTCAGTGAGGCAACGTTGACCCTGTCGGCGAGGTGCTCGAAATGGTCGTACCCGGCGCTGCGGGTTATCACGCTTTTTCGGCCCCCTTCGAGATACTGCTCGGGAAGAACGGAATGTGTCTTCGTGGTGATGATCTCCGGGAGGGTCACCCCCGGGTTGTCCCTGAGATATTCCTGGAGGTTCTTCGGGGTGATGAGGTATCTGTGTCCCTCAGGGACCTCCTTTCGGGCGATCGCCCCCTGTATTTCCTCCTCGAGGTGCCGTGCCTCGGGCCCCAGGGCTTCAAAATGCATGATGTCGCAGGTGCTCTTCGCTTCTTTCACATGTGCTCCGATGAGGTCTTATTTGATTCCTGAGTATCCATTGTCGCGCAATTGTTGGATTTTTTCAATCTAAATCGAGAAGACCGTTTCAGGTTTCAAGTTTCAGGTTTCAAGTCAAAGACGAGAACCGAAAAGCAGGCTCTATAAGGTTCTTTTACAACAGACTCGAAACGCGCAACTCGGAATCCGCAACTGTCTTTTCCCTGAAACCTGAAACTTGAAACCTGAAACTGTTTTCAGTGTTTTTCCGTTGTTATCACTATTCGCCAGTAGCTGTCGTAGAAGGGGAGGGTTTTCCAGACGGCCGATTTCTTCACCACCTTTTCCGAGCCGGGTTTGACGTATCGATAGGTTGCCGTCCCTTCCTTCTCTTTGACTATGCGTGTACCCATTTCGCGCAGTTCATGGAAACCTTTATATTCGGTGCTTTTCAGAACGTTGAGTCGGGTCTGAGAGGGGTCGGAAGTGTAGATGTTGGTGCCGTCGGGCTGGAGTATGACGATACCCGTGCCTGTGCCAAGCTTCATGTCCTTCAGACACTCTTGCACCATGACGTCCGGGGATATCAACAGACTTACAGAGCCGGCAAACTCTTTCTTCTGATTGAATACGGGATACTGGAAGGCTATACCCTGCAGTCCTTCAACCGCAGTAAAGAGTTCGCTGAGCAGGGGCTTACGGGTCTTATGGATGCGGTTGACGATGGCCTGGTCACTGAGGTTTGAACCTTCATGCTTGCGGTATTTCTCAGGCTCGACGATCTCCATGATGCCCTTTGCATTGATGAAGGCGCAATCGATGGAGTAAGCCTTGCCAGCGCAGAGATCGTGCACGGCCTTTCTCATGTCGGCACCGGGTGAGAGGCCCTCTCCGATGGCCGTCGCCGTTTTCGAAAGGTCGGAATCGATCTTCTTGAGCGCTGCCGCTGTCCTGTTCGTTACATCATCAAGTAAGGCCTTTGCGGGGTCCGCGGCAAGGCACGCAAGAGAGAAAAGGGTGACCAGAACGACCACTGATATACCCAGGATCACTTTCTTCATTCGCATCCTCCTTCTTACTCTTTTCCTTCCTCTTCATCGGCAAAGAAGTTCCTGCCATGAACATCGTCGTGGCAGTAGGTGCAGAGGTTTTCCCAGTTCGAACCGTCGGGAGGGTTGTTGTTGTGGTTCCCGTCCTTGTGGTGCACAGTGAGGAGATGCCTGTCGGTGTGGTCGAACTCCCTGCCGCACCTTGCGCACATGAGACCGTGTATCTTCAGCGATTGCTCGCGGTACTGCTCGTTCTTGATGTCCCTGTCCCGAGTGATCTCTTTGACGATGTCCTCGACGGACCCCTTGATCTCCACCTTCACCGGCCGGTTCGACCTGCGCACTGTAAATGCTCTGCGTTTCATCGTTCTTCTCTCTGATCGTGAGTTGACATCATTATATCAAAAAAGGGTTATGGGTGATAGGTAATAGGTGATGCGAAAGGTGATGCGAAGAAAACGGTTAGAACCGTTGGAGCCGTTAGAACCGTTGGAGCCGGATGAGAATGATGACAGAGGTTCTTCCCATTACCTATCACCCATTACCTGATTCATCTACTACCCGCCTTTCAATAGATTAGCTATATCTTCAACCAGCGGTTTCGATCCGACGTAGAGGGCCGTTCTCTGGTGGTGGTCTTTTGGCTCTATGTCGAGGATCGGTGTGCCGTGCTCGTCCACGGCGTGTCCCCCTGCCTCCCTGCACATGAAGGCCACAACGGATGCCTCATACATGAGGCGGAGCTTCCCCTCGGGTCTCAGTTTCTTCGGGTCTGGGTGGTTGACGATGGCGGGGTACATGAACATCCCGCCCCTTGTGAGTATCCGGTGAAAGTCACCCGCAAGCGCCCCGAGGTAGCGGAACGTGTAGCGTCTTTCGTTCTGTCGCACCCATTCCTGAACCTCCTTCCGATAGGTGTAGCGGTTCGTGGCGTTGAAGGACAGTTCCCAGGTGTCAGGGGTGTCGGGCAGCGTTATCCTGACGGGTTTGACATAGTTCATGGTCTCGTCGATGTGAAAACGCCATGTTCCCGCCTCGCGGAAAGCGATGGTCAGGGTGCCGGTGGGGATGACGAACATGCCGGCGGCGATATAGTCTTTTCCCGGCCTCAGATGAAAGTCCTCGGGACCGTCGAGGTTGCGTTTTGCTATCCCGAAGAGAAAACCCACGGGGAGGCCATGAGCGACGTTGGACGATCCGTCGAGGGGGTCGAAATAGATGAAGTACCGGCCGCCTTCCTCGTCGAGAGGGATGATATCCTTCGATTCCTCGCTGACGGCCCTTATGACGCGACCTGTTGTCCTGAGGTAGTGGATGATGATCTCGTGGGCGATGTCATCCATGTGCATGACGTCCTCGCCCTGCACGTTCACCTTGCCGGCCTGCCCCAGGTTTCCCTTCAGGGCCCCGGTGATGTAAGAATGCTCGATATGCTTTGCCGCGCTGATGATGGCGTCCATGAGGATGAGGAAGTGATACGTCCGGTTGTGCCTTTCCTGATGGTGGAGGAGAAAGTTCATGAATGTCTGTTCCAGTTCCATGTATACCTCTTTGCCCTGGTTTGCCGGATGCAGCGGATACCTGTGAAGTATATGTGCTTTCAGGCGGGCAAGTCAAAGGGTAACTAAACAGAAGCGGGTAAGAAGACAGTTTCAAGTCTCAGGTTTCAGGAAAAAGACAACAACTGTTCTGACCTGCAACCTTTACAATCAGCTTTCCTTCTTTGGCCTTTGACCTGAAACCTGAGACTTGAAACCGTCTTTACCCTTGAACCCTTGGTTGCAGTCGGCTATTATCGTTTTGTCCGGCAGAGTGATCAACCGGAATTCGTCCCGACGAAAGGGGGTTGTTCAATGACGAAAAAGGGGAAAGCACCGTATCTGTTGTGTTGCCTTGTTTGTGTTGTCGTTCTTTTCATCCTGGCGGTCGGTGATGTCGGTGCCCAGAGGGTATTGTACGAGAAGCCGAAGCTGGCCAGGGGTCCAGTTTCTCTGGGGGTCATTCTGGAACCCTACCTCGACAGGTATGGTCTCCCGGCGCTTGGCGCCGCCGTTGTCAGGGACGGCAAGTTCGTGGCGATGGGGGTGGTCGGCACGAAGGCGGCGGGACGGGAGATTCCCGTGACGACGGGGGACCGTTTTCATATCGGCTCCGATACGAAGGCGATGACGGCGCTGCTTGCCGCGATGTACGTGGACGCGGGCAAGCTTCGCTGGGATTCAACAGTGGAGGAGATATTCCCGGAGTTGAAGAAGACCCTTGCTGCCGGCTGTGGCCAGGTGACGCTGGAGGGACTCCTTTCCCATACGAGCGGGATACCGGCCGATGATGAAAGGTTTGGCAAGTTGCTCCAGGAATCTTTTGAACAGGGCGATCTGGACCTCAGGGAAGTGCGCTACTGGATGCTGTCAAAATTCCTGACTGAGCCCGTCGCGGCCGCGCCCCGGAAGCAGTTTGCGTATTCGAACATGGGGTACATGATAGCCGGGGCCATGATCGAACGCGTGGCGGGCAGGTCCTGGGAGGAGCTTATGCTGGAGAGGGTATTCGCCCCCTTGAGGCTTCGCAGCGCCGGTTTCGGCCCTCAGTCGACAGTGGGAATGGTGGACGCCCCGCTGCCGCACAAGATCATTGACGGCAAGGCGAAGCCCATGCTTGCCGGGCCGAACGCCGATAATCCCCTTGTTGTCGGGCCGGCGGGCACCGTGCACATGTCCCTGCAGGATTTTGCCAGGTGGGCTATCTGGAACCTGGGGAGGGGCAAGCGCGGCCCCGGGCTTGTCCGTGCTGAAACGCTCGCCAAACTGACAGCTCCCGTGGTCGAGATTCCCGCCGGGAAGGACGCCGCCCCCGGGACACCCTCACAAGGACGCTACGGGTTCGGCTGGGGGGAAAGGGAATATCCCTGGGCAAAAGGCCGTTTTCTCACTCACGCCGGATCGAACGGCATGAACCTCGCCCATATCATCCTCGATCCTGAAAACGATTTCGGCATGGTCCTCATGACGAACATCGGCGGCAAGAAGGCAGACGAGGCCCTGAGGGGCCTGGCGGAGGAACTGTACGGGAGATACGGGAAGTAAGGGACCGAAAGGCCGTTCCGGGTTGCGGGTTGTGGGTTGTGGGTTAAAGACCAAAGAAGGAAAGCAGGTGGAAAGGTTCCGGTCTTTTCCGTGAAACCCGGGAGCCGTCCTTACGGGTTGTAAGTCAATGTTACCGTCTTCTTGTTGTTCGATCTGTTCGAGTCCCTGATGCGGCCGTTGTAATCGAGGGTTACCTCGACTATGTAAGCATGCCCGGGATCGAGTTTGATCCCGTCGTTTCCCGAGTTCGGCCACGTGAAGACAAGGTGTTGCGTGCTTCCTCCCGGAAAGCCGCCGCCGAAGGGAGAAGTACTGCCCTTCTTCAAGATGCCCTTGGGGTCCATGTCCCTGAGGAATATCGTCTTGTTGAGTCCGTTATCGACCTTCACCCGAACGTAGGAGCTGTTGAAATCCTCATCGGGGATCGGATCATCGCCGTTGTGCATCCTCAGCACGATGCGTCCCTCCCGGTTCAGCGCCACGCTGTCAAGGACAAGGTCCGAGGCGTCGGGGGGCCTCGAGGCCACAAGGGTCATTTGATGCCGGTTGTTGACGGGATTCTCATCACCTATCTGCAGGCCTTCGGTGATGATGAGCAGACCGAGCCTGTAGGTACCCGGATAGGGTATGGTGATGGTCTTTGATATCTTCACTTCCGCGCCGGGGGCCAGGGTTGGAATGTTATTGGTGTACCACGGTATGATGTGGTTGGTGTAGTCGGGATGCGTGTCCATGTTCGTGAGGTCCATAGCGAGAGAACAGACCTTAGGAAGCGCTCCGGGGCCGGCATTCTTCACGGTGACCTCAATGGTGATCATGTCTTTCTTGGCCCTGGGATGCTCCGGGGTTATCCTGACGTTGGATACCACCAGATCGGCCGCCAGCTTCTTGCGCACTATTTTCGGGACCGGTGACAGCTTGAGCGGCTGGGTATCAGCGGCCTCGGGAACAATGACTGTGGCGAGGAGTAAAAGACAGAAACAAAAGATTGCGGATGGTTTCATATCATCCCCCTCCTGTTATCATTTCTCAGCTGTTGTTGTTCTCAATTCTCCCCGTCTTTGCTGTCGCCGTCAAGTCCTTTCGACAGGTAACAGGGACCCGGGCCAAAGAAGGGCCCGTATCCTCGCTTTCGATCTTCCGCTCTATCGAGCCTTCAGTTCCTTCTTCCCTGCCCCTCGCTTTGTGCAATTAGAGGTGTTTTTTTCAATGTTTTTGTGGTACTATGATAAAAGCTACTTAAATCCTCTCAGCTTTGCCATGATCCAACAAGAAAAAAATGGTCGAATGCCGGGCGGGCAAGAGCGGCATAATATTAATTTACGGAGAGTGCATGCAGGAAACGAGATTCGAAAAGTTACACCTGTCCAGGATGGTGCAAAAGGCCCTGGACACCATGGGGTTCAGCGAGCTGAGCCCGATACAGGAGCAATCGATACCCCTTGTCCTTGAAGGTATGGATATCATAGGCCAGGCACAGACCGGCACGGGGAAGACCGCCGCCTTCGGGATCCCTCTCATCGAGCTCCTCGATGCGAGAACAAGACAGACCGATGCCCTGATCCTTTGCCCGACCCGTGAGCTGGCAGTTCAGGTCGCAGGTGAATTGAGAAAGCTGGCGCGGTACAGGAAGGACATCATCATTGTTCCCGTTTACGGTGGACAATCCATCCGGACCCAGATCGCAAGCCTGAAGAAGGGGGTCCACATTGTGGTGGGGACGCCGGGCAGGATGATCGACCACATGAGACGAAGGACGATCAAGCTGGGAACCGTTACGAGGGTTGTGCTCGATGAGGCCGACGAGATGCTTAACATGGGTTTCCTCGAAGATATCGAGACCATCCTCGACGCGACGTCCCCGAACCGGCAGACCCTGCTCTTTTCCGCGACCATGCCGGAGAGCATCCGGAGGCTTGCGGCAAAATACCAGAAGAACCCTTCCGTCGTGAAGGTTGTCGGTGAAGAACTGACCGTGGCGGAGGTGGAGCAGAGCTATATCGAGGTACGCCCCGGCAGGAAGCTCAATCTTCTCCGAAAAGTCGTCGATACCTACAATTTCTCTTCATCTCTCGTGTTCTGCAACACGAAAAGATGCGTCGACCAGGTGGCCCGCGACCTGAAGGCCCTGGGTTATGATACGGAGGCCATCCATGGCGATCTGGCGCAGTCGCAGAGGGATCGGGTGATGTCGAAGTTCCGGAAAGGCCATTCCACCATTCTCGTGGCCACCGATGTCGCGGCCCGCGGCATAGATGTGAGCGGGGTCGAGGCGGTGATCAATTACGATATCCCCCGCGATGACGAGTATTACGTTCACAGGATAGGCAGGACCGCCAGGATGGGCAAGACGGGACATGCCTTCACCCTGGTGCTCCCCACGGAGATGGGGAAGCTCAGAGATATACAGGCCTATGCGAAGACCGAGATAAAACGGCATACCCCCCTGTCCCCCGAAGATGAATTCACCATGGCGGTAAAGATGGTGAGCAAACGGCGGACTACGTACAGACTGTCGGGAAGGGGACACTTGAGAAGGTCTTAACAAAGGAGAGGGGGATACCATGTTGGTAGGGAAGCTATTCGCGGGCAACCGTGAACGTCTCGTGGTGGAGGTTCTCGACAAGTACAAGGGCACGAGATCCATCGATTGCAGGATCTATAAGGTGTTGAGCGACGGCGAACTGATGGCGACAGCGGACGGTGTCACCATAAGCCCCGGTCAGGTTGGGAGCCTTGTCGATCTCCTGCAAGAAGCGGCGAAGAAGGCCCGTGAAAAGGAAGGGATCATCCGGAGTTGATTTTCCGACGTATGATCCAGGATACGGGAGGCGCGATAAGAACCCTGCCCGACGGGATCATCGCCGGACGTCGCGGCATATGCGGGGCTCCGCGCCAGCCCTTTTTGACGAATATCCCGGTTTCTTCTATTGTTTCACTATCGACCTATGCATTCTTTTTGCGTCTTTGAGTTCATAGGCCGATAGGATGCGGGGTGAAATACCGGTACTGGCTTGTTCTTTTCCTGTGTGCGGTGCTTTTTGGTCTTTTCTATAAAGAGGCCAAAAAGGACGCCATCGACAACCTCAACAATCAAAAGCTTTTCATCGCCCGGCAGGCGGGGAATGCCGTCTTTGCGGTTGTCGAACGCAGAAGGTGAAACTCCGGGCGTTTCAAGTCCTGCGCAGTTCACTGAAGATGTCGCGGTATCGTATTTCCTTGTTGGAAAGCCGTGTGAGGGCGCGGATGACCTTGGCCTTCTTGTAGAAAAAGGACGGCGACGCGTAGAAGATGTCAAAGCACCACCGTGCATACCCGTAATCCTTGGTAATACGCTTCTTCACTTCCTTCGTGTACCTTTGGGATAAGCGGCCCTTTTCCTGCAGTTCCTCAAAGACCGTTTCGGCGGCGATGGCTGCACTGAGCACGGCATAGTATATCCCCTCCCCGCTGAAAGGATCGACGAGATGTGCTGAATCTCCGATAAGACATACCCTGCGCGTGTTCATGGGCCCCGAGTCTTTACAGAAGGGTATGAACCAGCCCCTGCGCTCGCCCTCGTCGGCCTCATTCAGAAAATCGAAGCGTGACCTGAACTGGCAGTAAAGGGAAACCAGTCCGGGCATGTGTCCCCGGGTGGTGCCTATGCCCACGGAGAAGCGGTCCTTTTTCGGGAAGACCCAGCCGTACCCCCTGGGTATGAATCCGAACCCGAAGACCGCCTTGTCGCCGTGCTCGTCGAGAACGCTCCTGTCGCGGGGATAGATCTCCGCCTCCAGGGCGACTCCGCCGTAGCCTCTCCCAAGTCCGGCACTGGCAGCCACAATGCTTCGTGCCCCGTCGGCGCCGACGACTATGGGAGCGGATATCTCATCGCCGGTGTCGGTAAGGACCGTCACGTTCTTCGTGGATTCCCGCACGGAAACGACCCTGGTTTTTTCGGCGAGGACCGTTCCCGCGTCGACCGCCTGCTTGACGAGATGATGGTCGAATTCCCCGCGTGTGACCATATCGACGGCCATGCCGTCGGGATACCACGTATGATCCTCCGGTTCATCACGGGTGAGGAAGGTCATTCCCCTGACCGTTCGTTCAACCACTCCGCGATGGTCGAAGTCCAGGAGGCCCCGTATCGCTGGGGTAACGCCGCCCCCGCATACCTTGTTCCGGGGAAAGGCATCCTTTTCGATGAGGAGGGTCTTGAATCCCTTGAGCGCGCTTTTTCGGGCGAATGTCGCTCCGCCCGGACCAGCGCCAACGATCACACAATCATATCGATCCATAATGAGTATTAGTTGCCGGCAGCGACCCTAAATGATCACGTTCCTATGGGACGATTATAGTGTACCGACCCTTCTTTTTCAAGAGATTCATGAGCCTGTGGGCAGCGCCAGCCGGGAACCTCACGGGTTGAGCACGGTGTTTGCACCGCCCTTCACCACGTCCGTCAGAAACTGACATATATTGCAGAAATAGAGAATCCCTGACACATGTGTCAGTAGTATTCTGTCGTATGCGATAGGATACGGTACCCCTGATTAAGATAAGTGTCTGATATGATGGGATAATAAGCTCTGGCATAACCTTTGCTTTACTGTATGCAAAGGTACCGGTTCTGAGTTGTTCCGGTCGTGTGGGACGGCAGAACCGGAAGTTGACGAAGGTAGCTTTTCGGCATGTTTGGATATACGTTTCGAGCTGGTAGGAGGATGTCATGGCAAGAGCGTGGTCACTTCAAACAATCACAAACCTGAAGTTCAGAGAGCTGGAAAAAACACTGATCGAGGTCTTTGGCTGCATTCCTGTGGACTACAAACGTGTCATAAAGCTTGATGTAAGAAGAGGGATGCCGATGGTTCAGCCGGAGTCCGCTCTTGGCATCCAGGAAAAGGGCATCGTGGAGATCTTCGGTTGCATGCCTCAGGACAAGCATGTGATCGACTTCGACGCGGACAGGAAAAAGAAAGTCATCGTCACGCTCGTCCGGGAAGAAGACGACGTTTTGCACCGCAGTGTACCTTGTGCCTGATTGTGTGAAAAGCTTCACATAATTCATTGACAAAGGCAGCCCGTTCCGTATAGAATTGTGTGCCAAGATTGGCCCACTCGAGAAAGCCTTGCTTGGCAATCCCATACACGCTAGACCCCGCATCAGTATTGCAGCGCCGGGGTGAATAAGGAGTGAAGATGACAGAATTACGAGACGGTAATGGTTTAGCAGCTGCCGAAAAGCTCTATACCCAGTACGGTTCCAGAGCGAGAGAGCTGAAGGCCTCAGGGAAGAAGATCATCGGTTATTTGACCGCCCTGGGACCGGTGGAGATCATGACGGCAGCGGGCGTTGTCCCCTTCAGGCTTAAAGGCAATGTTTCCGAAGCGATCTCCAAGGGCGATGCGTACATGGAGTCCATCGTGTGTCCCTTCGTGCGCAACGTCTTTGATGCTGCGGTCAAGGGGAAGTACGATTTTCTCGATGGTATGGTCCTTCCTCATCAGTGCGATTCCATTGACCGTACCAATGAGACCTGGAGCTACACCCTGAAGCTCCCCTATTGGCATTTTCTGAATGTTCCTCACGTGACGGACGATCCGTCGATCGTCTTCATGAAGGAGATTCTGCGGATCTTTATCGGTACCCTGGAGAAGTTCACCGGCACGAAGATCACGGACGAGGCCATCGCCAATGCCGTGAAGGCACACAACGAAAACAGGAAGCTCATGAGAGAGCTTTATGACCTCAGGAAATCAAATCCTCCCCTCATCTCCGGCACGGAAATGATGAAGGTCCTCGTGGCAGCCATGAGCCTGCCGGTGGAGGAGTCGAGCGCCCTCATCAAGGCGGTGACGAAAGAGGTAAAGGAACGCAAACCGGCTTCAGGAAAGCCGGGGGCGAAACGCATCATGCTTATCGGCGACCAGATCGATGACGTTGCCGTCATCGACGCCATAGAGTCGGCAGGTGCCTGCCTTGTCATGGAAGATCTCTCGATCGGCGCAAAGATGTACTGGGAAGATGTCGACGTCACCGCCGACCCGGTCCAGGGCATCGCGGAGCGTTATCTGAGAAAACTGAAGATACCGACAACCTTCGTGGGTTCCGCTGACACCTATGAGGGTATCCTTGAAGAACGTTTCGGGCACATGAAGAAATACGTGAATGAGTTCAAAGTGGACGGAGCCATCCTCTTCATCTACAAGTATTGCGACCCCTACGGATTTGAAGTACCGGCTGTGAAGAGTTACATCGAAGCGGCGGGAGCGCCCGTGCTCTACCTGGAGGATGAGTATTCCACATCTTCCCTCGCAAGGGTGAAGACCAGGATCGAGGCGTTCCTCGAAATGATCGCATAACTGAGAGAGAGGAGAATCACATGGCTGAAGAAAAAAAAGGAAGAGCAGTTGCAACGTCAACGGCAGCAAAGATACCGAAATTCGTACGGGGCAACCTGTCTGCAACATTAAAGGCAAAGGAAGAGGGTAAGAAAGTGGCCGCCGCCTTCATCGCCGACGGTCAGGATGAGATCATGCGGGCGATGGACATCGTCCCGGCCTGGGGCGAAAGTTACTCAGGGGTCTGTTCGGCTAAGCGTGCGGCAGAACCATACCTTCAGAAGGCGGAGTCCGACAATTTCTCTCGCTCCTTGTGTACGTACGCGACGTGCAACATCGGTTTTGATATGATACGCGAAGAACAGGGTGGAGCCATGCCCGAGAACGCTCCCTGGGGTGGCATGGCACGTCCGGACATGATCCTCGGCAACGGCCAGCTCCTGTGTGATCCCCGGATAAAATGGCCTCAGGCAACCCAGCATTACCTCCGGGATGTTCCGGTCTTTGTTACCAACATGTATTACCCGCCCTGGGATCCCAAGCTCGATCATCATGCAGAGGAAGCCATTTATGTCAAGTATGCTGCGGAAGAGCTTCGGGAGACCGTGAAATTCTGTGAGAAAGTGACGGGCAAGAAGATGGATTGGGACCGCCTGGCGGCCACCGTTGAGCTTTCGGACAAGACATGGGACCTCTTCATCGACACCTATGAATTGCGGAAGGCTCATCCAACACCCATGGACACGGGCGACGCGATGAATACGATGGTCCCCCTCACATTCAACCTCGGTACCCAGGAGGCCTACGATTTCTACGTTGACCTCAAAGCGGAGCTGGAAGATAAGATCGCCAACGGAGTGGGTGTGGCCGATCCCGAGAAATACCGGGTCATATGGGCCGCCGGTCTGCCGAGTTGGTTTGCTCTGGGAGATTTCCAGTATTTCAACGGCAAAGGCGTCGTCTTCCCCGTGGAGGTGACCTATCGTGGCTGTGAGAAGGTTGAGCGCCTGGACCTGCCGAAAACGAACGACCCGCTGGAACATATCGCCTGGAGATGGGTGAGATACTGGACGCACTGGTACGATGCCGCAAGGAAGCGCCCGGGCTCGACCCCGAAGGTAGAGCGGATCATAGAATATATTGAAGATTATGAGTGCGATGGCGCGGTATTCCATTCCGCCTTCTCATGCAGAAGCTGGCATGCAGGTATCATGCAGCAGGCCGTCACCTTGAAGAATGTCTACAAGGATATTCCCGTCCTTATCATGGAGGGTGATATCGTTGACATAAGCTCCTACAACGAGGCGGATACCCATAACAGGATCGATGCCTTCGTAGAGACTCTCGCGGCCTACAAGAAGAGACAGGGCTAAAGAAGGCCGAGGTTTCGCGGAAGATCGGATAGGAGCAGTGTTGTAATGGATTATTTTGCCGGTGTCGATATCGGTTCCACCATGACAAAGGTGGTTATCGTAAGCGACAGGATAGAGGCTTCGCTCATAGGGCCCACGGGTCCTGAACACCGGAAACTTGCAAACAGAGTGATGGAGGAGGCGCTGCGTCAAGCGCGCCTCCCCTTCGAAGACCTGACCTACATAGTTGCGACTGGATACGGCAGGATAAACGTTCCCTTTGCAGACCGACAGATCACTGAGATAACCTGCCATGCGAAAGGCTTGCACAGCCTCCTCCCCTCTGTTAAAACCGTCGTCGATATCGGCGGCCAGGACAGCAAAGGTATCAAGATTCAGAACGGCAAAGTGATGAACTTTGTCATGAACGACAAGTGCGCCGCCGGTACGGGGCGCTTTCTCGAGATCATAGCGGACTCTCTCGGTGTACCCCTCGAAAAGATCGGCGAACTCTCTCTGACGGCGCAGAAGATAGCGGCCGTAAGCAGCACTTGCACCGTGTTTGCCGAGCAGGAGATCATCTCCCGGCTGGCGGACGGGGAACCCATCGCGAACCTGATGGCCGGCATTCACGATGCCGTGGCCACCAGGGTCTATTCTCTCGTGAAGAAGCTGAACGTGGAGCCCGATATAGCCGTGACGGGAGGGGGAGCAAAGAACATCGGTCTCGTCAGGGCGCTGGAATCAAAATTCGGACAGAGGCTTCTCGTTCCGCCGGAACCGCTCATAACGGGAGCCCTGGGCGCGGCCCTCATGGGCAAGGATATCTTCGACAAATACGCTGCCGAGGGGCAAAAGCCGACCCGCAGCGGACACAAGCTCGAAGAGGCGACATTTTTCAAATAAGGACTTAATACGTGGCGTACGTGCTTGGTATAGATGTGGGTTCAGGTTATTCGAAGGCGGTTGTCCTCGAAGGGGACAAGGTCCGTTCGTGGGCAGTGATACCGTCAGGTGGCGACTACCGTGGAGCTGGCAGGACTGTGGCGCTGGCTGCCCTCGAAAAGGCGAACCTGACCTTAGGCGATATGGCCCGGACGGTGGCGGCCGGCTACGGCGGCAACATGGTCGATATTGCCGGGGAGACATCCACCGACCTGTCCTGTCATGCCACTGGTGTCCACCATCTTTTTCCTTCGGTTCGGACGGTCATCGATGTTGGGGCACAGTATTCCCGCGCCATACGTCTCCATGACGAAGGAAAGATAGCCAACTTCATCATGAACGAGAAATGTGCCGGCGGTAGCGGAAAGTTCCTTCAGGTCGCGGCGCGTATCCTTCACATGAACGTGAGCGACATCGGAGATCTCTCCCTGAAAGCACAGAAGCCCGTCGAATTCACCACGGGATGCGCTGTTTTCGCCGAATCGGAGGCGGTGTCGCGCATATCGGAGGGAGCGAGCGCTGCCGACATCCTGGCCGGGATCCATAACGCCATGGCATCGAAGATAGCCACCCTCGTCATGCGCGTCGGCCTTACCCCGGATTGCGCGGTGACCGGCGGGGGAGCCATGGATATCGGACTCGTGAAGGCCATAGCTGCCGAACTGGGAACGAACATCCTTGTTCCCGAAGTGCCCCAGATAACAGCGGCCCTCGGCGCCGCGCTCATAGCGAAAGAAAGAGTTTGAGCCGTTTGAACCGCTTGAGCGGTGAAAGGCGAAAACAAGACAACCTCGTACCGCGGCTTCATGTCGAAATGGCTGTAACCTATAAAAAACTGTTGGTCTTTGACTCGAGACGCGCAACGCGGAACCCGTAACAGTCTTTTGCACTCATCTTTTCTCCCGTAGGCCGATATGTGGCATCCCCCCTGTGGCTCTCCTTTTTAAGCGTGTGCAATTTATGGTGGTATCAGGTATATTGTTATCGTCCGACGGTTCGAACGGATCAGGCGGTTGAAAATATCTTTGCTGGAGGTCTTATGAAAAAGTGCGTTGTTGTGCTGGGTATGGTCCTTGTCTTGACAGTCCTTGTGATCCAGTCCGGTCTCGCACCGGTCAGCGCGGCAGGTTCTCTGGATGCCTGCAGCCTGCTTACGAAGGCTGACGCGGAGGCGCTCTTCAACCAGGCCAGTTCGTCGCAGAAGGCCGGGAAGGTGTCCGCTCCGGCGGGCAGCCAGTGCATCTATTTTTTCAAGAAGAAAGGTGACACCTACAGCGTGAAGTTGAGGGTCTCCTCTTCGGAAGAGATCAAGAGCGAGGGGATCTTCAAGTCCGCAAGGGACGTGTTCGAGAGGCAAAAAAAGACCCGAATGGCCAATGCCAATACGGCGCAAAAGATGAGAAACGTAGGCGGATTGGGCGACGAGGCCTTCTGGAACGGCTACGACCTCTGGATTCTCAAAGGCGGGTATCTTCTCACCGTAGTTGCCCGGGACCAGCTGAAGGGGAGCTTCAAGAGCAGGGAGGCCATGGACAAGGCCCGCGCCGAGCAGGACCTCAACCTTTCCCAGCGGGCGGCGTCGACGATACTCTTGAAGATCAAGTAACAGTGAAGGTGTGATGGTGATGATCGGAAGATTGCTTTCCGGGTTCCTGTTTCTGTTTCTTACCGCTGCCATTGCCGGGGCGGAAGTGCCGCAAGACCTCAGGATCATCTCGGTGGAGCCCGTGAAGAGCGGGATATACGCGGTTGCATCCGTCGAGTTTCCCAAGACCTGGAGTGGTCCTGCGTTCACCGTGGAAGTGAATGGGAAACCTGTCAGGATGAGACAGGTGGGGGGCGGTTTCTCTCAGGACCGCAACATGGCTGACCTCATGTTCATGCCGCGAAGCGCCGGGAGACAATCCGTCGTCGTGAAATGCAGCGCGGGCGGAAGAAGGTCCGAGGCCAGGGCCGGTTTCGACTGGACGCCCGCATCTCTTGTCACGATCCTGGGTCACACGGGACAGCGGGAAATTATCACGGCGGGAGAGAAGCTCACGGTGGCGACGGTCAACGTCACCGGGGTGAAGATATTCTTCAACGGCAAAGAGGTCTATGCCAGGCCTTCGTCCGGTGATATACAGACCCTTTCCTTCGATCCCGACTGGAAGAGCGGCAAGAACGTGCTCACCATCAACGCGGACAAATGGGATGGGGGTATGATCGCAAAGAATTTCACCTTCTTTCAGCTTGCCGGCGGCGGGACGCTTTCCCCCGGGGAGAGCGCGTTTCTCTACTGCGGACGGGAAGGCACGAAGAGCGGTCCCTTCTATGATGTGAAGGTGGAAGGCGGGTCGATCGCGGTAGCTCAGGGTACCACGGTCCGCCGCGATATCATTGACAGGGACGGATGGCTTGTTTCCGAGGCATGGGTCGCGGCGGAGCTCAGGGCGAAGAAGGCAGGGACCTCGAGCGTGCGCGTCTACGTGAAGCACCACTTCCTTCAGAACATGGAGTTGGAAAGGGAGTTTTCGATCATCGTCGGGGAAAGGTGAACAGACGGCGTTCTGCCCCCTTGCGTGGTTGACACGCAATTGTCGCGTCACTATAGTACGCGAGTGACAACAGGTGAAAGAAGCGACAAAAAAAGGGGGACCAACCATGGCGATGATCGATGAAAAGAAGATAAGGGCCTATCACTTCAAGAGCGATAACACCTTTGTCTGTCCGTTGTGTGCGACAGACGAGGAACGTGAGTCCGCGGAGCCGGGGGATTTCATCACGGAGGACGTGATCCATGATGACAATCCCATGTACTGTGCCAGATGCAGGAAGAAGATCGAGAAACAGGATTCCTGAGGCAGGGGCGGGATCGGCGCCTGTCTATTTCTTTACCTCCTCAGGTTCTCGAATCTCTTTGCCCGGATGTTGATAAGTCCGTCCTTCTTCTCGACGACGCCCTCCACGAGCAGGAAAGGCTCAAGACGAACAATGGTCCTGTGTGTCTTGTAGACCTCCGGCCGTATCACGACGTTGATGAGCCCCTCCTCGTCCTCGAGGGTCATGAATGAGAATCCTCCCTTTGCAGTGGGGGGCATCTGGAGACATACCATGTACCCGGCGGTGAGCACGGTCAAACCCGACGGGCAATGGGCAAGACCGGCGCTTGTGACCGCTCCCAGTCTGTCGAGGGCCTTGCGATAGAGTTTCATTATATGGCGTGAAGCGGAAAACCCCTGGAAGGCATAGTCGGTTATCGTCTCTTCCGCTGCGTTCATTTCAGGTATGGGGAGGCTTTCCTGCCGCTCTTCGTGCGCGAGCGAAGCGAGTCCCGCTGGTCCCGTTGTGCGCAGCGTCCCCGCTTCCCACAGGAGCTGTCTCCTCGACCGTTTGATGGCGCTGAAGGCCCCGACGGCGACGAGGTTCTGCACTGACCGATCGTCGAGTCGGACCCTGTCCGCAAAGTCCTTGAGCGATCTAAAGATACCCTCCCTCCGTGCCTCGATGATACGGTCGCCCTTTTCTTCGCCCATGCCCTTCACGTACCTGAAGCCGGTCCTTAAGGACCCCTCTTCGATGGAACAGTTCCACATGCTCCCGTTGATGTCCACGGGGAGGACGGGGACATTGTGCCGTTTCGCGTCCCCCGTTATCACCTCGGGGACGTAGAATCCCATGGGCTGGTTGTTGAGGAGGGCGCAGTAGAACTCCGCCGGATAATAGCGTTTGAGGTATGCGGAGCGGTAGCAGAGGATGGCGAAGCTGGCTGCGTGGCTCTTGCAGAAGCCGAAATCGGCGAAACCGCTTATGTGGTCGAAGATCTTCGTTGCGAGCTCGCGTGCTATTCCCTCCTTCCGCGCCCCTTCAACGAAACGCTCGTGCCATTTCATGAGCTCCTCGCGGGCGTTCTTCCGGCCCATTGCCTTGCGCAACGCGTTGGCCTCGCCCGCGGTAAAGCCGGCTATGGTCATCGCCACCTGGAGTATCTGCTCCTGAAAGAGGATCACCCCGAGCGTTTCATCAAGGATGGGGGCCAGTTTGGGGTGAAGATGGATGACGGGTTCCTTTCCCTGCCGACGGCGGATGAAGGGATGCACCATGTTGCCCTGCAGGGGGCCGGGCCTCACGATGGCCACCTCCATGGTGAGATCTTCGAAGGACCGGGGCCTCACCTTGGGAAGGGTCTGCATTTGCGCCCGGCTTTCCACCTGGAAGACGCCGACGGTGTCGGCATCTCCGATCATTTTAAAGACCTCGGGGTCGTCGGGGGGGATTTTGTCGAAGTCGAGGACGAGCCCCCTGTGCTCATGGACAAACTCCCTTGCGTCGTCGATGAGGGAAAGCATCCTCAGGCCGAGAAGGTCGAACTTGATGAGGCCCGCATCATCGACGGAGTCCTTGTCCCACTGGCAGACGATCCTCCCTTCCGCCCGGGCGTGTTCCTGGGGAACGATCTCATATATGGGCCTGGGGGTGAGGACCATGCCGCCTACATGGATGGACAGGTGCCGTGGAAAGTCGGCTATCTTCGTGCAGAGGTCTCCGAAATGCTCCCAGGCGGCGGAATCGAGATAGGACGCGAATTCGGGGATCTCCTTCAGGGAGTCGATGGCACCGCGGCCTCCATAGGCGGAGACGGTCTTCGCCATCCTGTCGAGGACGTGCGCGGGAAGCCCCAGGACCTTTCCCACCTCGCGTATCGCGCCTCGCCCCTTAAAGGTCACGTAGGTGCAGACCATGGCGGCATGATCGCGCCCGTATGTATCATAGACGTACTGTATGACCTCCTCCCTTCTGTTCGTCGCGATATCGACGTCGATGTCGGGGATGCTGAGCTCGTTGAGAAAGCGTCCCACAAAGAGCTTGTGCCTCATGGGATCAACGGGGGTGATCCCGAGGGCATAGGCAACGACGGAGCTTGCCGCCGAACCTCTTCCCTGCGCCGATATCCCCATCTTTCTCGCATGCTCGACAATGTCCCAGACGACGAGGAAGTATCCCGAAAGCCCCTTTCCCTCGATAAGCGCTATCTCGTCATCGATCCTCGCAAGGAGTTCTTCCGTGAGTGAGCCGTACCGTGCGCGGGCCTTTTCCATGGCGAGTCTCCGCAGGAATCCCGTTGCCGTTTCTCCCTCCGGCAGGGGAAAGCGGGGATAGGAAAAGGAAGAGAAGTCGAGGTCGAAGAGGCATCGGCCGGCTACCTCGCCAGCCCTCATTATCGCTTCGCGGGGAAGCCAGGGGAGCCTCATCATCTCTTCCTGGCCCTTTAGATAGAATTCCGAGTTCAACCTCCGGAAGGGCGCTGACCTGTCGAGGGGTACCCGGTGCCTGATGCAGGTGAGGACATCATGAAGGATGTGTTCGGCTCTTGTCGCGTAGTGGACGTTATTCGTTGCCACGGTCTCAAGGCCGAGGACATCCGCGAGATCGACAAGCTGCAGACACAGGCGCCTGTCTTCCGGGAGCAGGTGGCCTTCGATCTCGATGTAAAAGTTGTCTTTGCCGAAGAGTGCCGCATATCCCTTCGCTGCGTCATGGGCCGCGTGTTTTTCGCCCTTCATGAGAAGACGGGAGATCTTTCCCTTTGCGCACCCCGACAGGCAGATAAGGCCTTCCGTGCGGCCGGGCAGCTCCGCTTCGGATAGTACAGGCCTTCCCTTGGACCCGGCGAGATGTGCCCGGGTGATGAGCTGTGAGAGGTTGGCGTAGCCCCTGGCGTCTTCTATGAGAAGCGTCAGGTGATGGTCTCCTTCCAGGGCGAGCTCCGCCCCGATGATAGGCCGCATCCCCGCCTCCCTTGCCGCCTTCGAGAAGGTGCAGGCGTTGTAGAGCCCGTCGTGGTCCGTTATGGCGAGGGCGTCCATGCCGAGGGATACTGCCCGTTCGACAAGACTGCTGGTGGAGGATGCCCCATCGAGAAAGGAAAAGTTCGAGTGGGCATGGAGCTCGGTGTACATGACAGGTCCTTCAGGCAGTCCAGTTCTGCCGGTACCAGGCGCCGCCCGGCAGGTCCTGAAAGAGGGTGACCCGCCTGCCGTTTTCCAGCTCGAGGGTATAATACATGCGAACGACCGGCCTTTGCCACCAGGTGTCGTCGACACGCCAGATATTGACGATATCCCTGACCTTCTGTTTCCTCTTCCTGAGGGTTACCTGCACCGGCCGGCCGCTGACGAATATCACTTCTACGGGTTCGGGGTCGAAGGGAGAGTTTTTCATGGCTCGACAAAGATGAACCTGTCATCAGGCAGATGGGTGCCGCTGTCGTTCCTGACGGCACGGGCAAGGGGCAGGCAGCCGTATTTTGTCTTCAAAAAACCGCTGACGTCCTTCATGCCTTTTGCGAGGTCCGAACGTGACCGGAAGAGCTTCTCCTGCCTGCCGTCATGATTCACGAGGGCCCCGGCACGCACGCTCATTATCCGGACGGGGCTTGCGAGTTCCACGCCTTCCAGCCCGGCCATGATCCTGCGCAGCATTTCTTCCTTGCGGGCCGCGGGTGTGTGCAGAACGAACTGCTTCTGGAAAAAGGTCCTGTTCTGGAGGTCGAGTACGAGCTTTATGGTGCGGCATGCCTTGCCCAGCTCTTCAAGCTCGAGGCAAAGCCCGTCGAGAAGCTCGAGGAGGGCCGCCTTGATCTGTTGTTTCGCGTGGACAGGTTCGTCGCAGACGAGTTCGCGGTCGACGTCGGTTACGGCGAAGGCGCAGGGTATCCTGCCGCGGTCACCGACACCGTTGGAGAGTTCCCACAGGTCTTTCCCGGCAGCGCCGAACTGGGATGTGAGGGCGGAAAGTGTGAAGGCGCTTATATGCCCCAGGGAATGAAGGCCGAGAAGATGGAGCCTTTCCCGCACATCGTCGGATACGGGCAGGCGGTCGATATTAAGGGGGGAGAGGAATTCCCTCTCCGCGCCTGGAGGGATGATGAGCACATCCTTCGGGGCGCAAAGCGCGGCCTCGAAGGCCAGGAACCGGGAGTTCCCGGCGCCGGTTTTCACGTCCAGGCGGAACCGGTCGGAGATCATGCATCCCAGGGCCGATGCGACCTGCTCCTCGCTTTTGTACATGCCGGGAAGCCGTGTAACATCGAGAAAGACCGTTCCTTCCTCCTTCGGTTCCATGCGCAGCGTTATCGCGGCGATGGAAGAGAGAACCTCTTCCCAGAGAAGCCTGTGTTCCCTTCTTCGCGCGAGGACGGGTACGGCGTCGCAGCAGAGATGGTAGACATCCCTAAGGGGTGCCATGGGCGCAACCCCTCTTTGAGCAAGCTCCTCGGAACAATCGATGACAAATCCCCTCTCCTCGGGCATGCCCACGATAACGACGGGCCTCTTCCGGAGGTCGGGGTCCTTCAGACATTCGACCTGCACATGAAAGTGAGGTACATGAACACAAACCACTCGCATAACGAACATTATAGAACATATG
>LVAA01000159.1 GCA_001603955.1 Syntrophobacterales bacterium Delta_02
GGTCCAGTTCCTGCGAAAGCGTCACTTCAAGGCCCATCTCCTCGACAAGCGCAATGAAGTCTTTGTTATTATTAATAAATTCATCGAGACTGGCGAAATTATCGCTCAGATCGACCTTTTTTGCAAACCTATTTCCCACATTGATAAGCTTTGCATTCCATATATTCTCGGCGGCCCTGAGGGGAACGTGATGATGCATGACGCCGTCAGTCACCGACTGGGGTATGTTCCACATGGTCAGAAGGCATGCCCCTATCATCCCGTGGTCGCAGGAAAGCACGGCCTCCTCCGCCTGCGTCCATGTCAGGCCATCATTCCTCACGAGAGCGCTCATCACCTTCCACTCCTCGTTGAAGTAGCGGTATATGATGATCGCCCCGATATCGTGCATGAGACCGCCTATGTAGACGGCGTGCTCCTCTCCCACGCGGAGGGTGCGGCTTATGACCTTCGATGTTATGCCGCATATCATGGAATGCCGTATGAACTTCTCCCTGTCGAGCCCGTCCTCACCCCCCATCATCGAAAGAAAGGGCATATGGAGGATGATCTGTGAAAGCTGCTCCAGTCCGACTATCGCTATGGCATGCTCGATGGAAGTGATCTTGCGAAAGTTGCGCGTCCCGAAATAAGCGGTATTGGCAAGACGCAGGACCTCACTCGCCATGGAGGGGTCCATGGTCCTGGCAAGGTCCGCGGCGGAGCTCATCGGGTCCTCTATGACGCTTATGACCTCGGCCATAACCGCCGGAAAGGTGGGCAACACGTCTATTTTCCTGAGTCTTTTCAGGATCTCTTCTCGTTCCATAACGGTCAGACATATTATCGGTAGCCCGCGCGAAACCTTTAATTATGAAGGAATTTCTTCATGGACACCCTGAGGTTCAGAATCGCCTGCGAATGGATCTGGCAGACCCGGGCCTCGGTGATGGAGAGGACACGGGCTATCTCCTTCATGTTAAGGTCCTCGTGATAGTAGAGGCTCAGGACATAACGCTGCCTCTCCGGCAGCTTGTCGAACTCGCTGGCCATTATGCGCTCCAGTTCCAGGACCTCCGCGCACTTCTCGGGGTCGTCGCTCTCCTCCGTGACGTATCGCATTATCCTGTCGCGGTCCTCTCCCAGAAGTTCGTGGAGGTCTTCTATACTGAGAACGGAGAGGTTCCCGTAGTTCTTGAGCATCTTGAAATAGTCGTTCAGGTCCATCCCCAACGCCTCGGCCACCTCTTCCTCCTTCGGCAGCCTTCCGAGCTTGTTCTCCAGTTTTCTGACGACCTCGTTGATCTTCTTGGACTTTGACCGGGCGCTTCTCGGGAACCAGTCGCGGGAACGCAGTTCGTCGATCATGGCACCCCGTATCCTCAGGTAGGCAAAGGTGTTGAGCTTGGCGCCCTTCGTGGCGTCAAATTTCTCCATCGCCTCCAGGAGTCCCACTATCCCCGCGGAAATGAGGTCTTCGATGATCTCGTCGTCCTCATATCGCCGGGACACTTTGTAAGCCAGGTGCTTGATGATGGGGATGAAGTCGTCGATGGTCCTTTCACGTTCGTCTCTGAATGTCTTTGCGTATCCTTTTTTCCATGTCATCATGACACCAACCTGTCACAGATTTTTGCAAGCGCCCGCGTCGCGACAGCATCGGGAAAATGCTCCGCCCAGAGCCTCTGCTTTCTTGTTGCTATGTTCACATGCTGATCGAGAGGTATGTAACCGAAATAATTAAGGTATACATCGAGAAACCTGTCCGTGACACCAACTACTTTCCGGAACAGTTCCAGGGCTTCCTTCTCTTCCCTGACCATGTTGACGATGATATTGAAGTCTTTCCTTCCCGTTTTGGTGCTCAGTACCTTCACCATCGCGTAGGAGTCGGTGATGCTTGCCGGGTCCGGCGTGACAACGACGAAGATGTCGTGGCTCATCGCATTGAAATAGACCACATTGGACGAGATTCCCGCGGAGGTATCGACAATGAGAAAATCGTGCTGCGGCAGGGTACCTAGCGAGGTCATGAGGATCATTCTGCCCTGCTCGTCAAGGTTAGAGAACTCGCTCACCCCCGAAGTGGCCGGTATGATCTTTATGCCGCAGGGCCCCTCAAGGATGACCTCGCTCATCTGCCGGGAACCGTCGATAACGTCGCGGACGTTGAACTTCGGGATCATTCCGAACATGATGTCGATGTTCCCCAGGGAAAGGTCGGCGTCGAGAATGAAGGTCGACCTCTTCCTGTTCCCGAGAAGGTAAGCCATGTTCGACGCTATCGAAGACTTGCCGACCCCTCCCTTGCCGCTCGTTATCGCTATGGTTCTGCTTCCGTTTCCTACCATGCCTTCCCCTCGATGAGTATTCTTCCAAATGTCTCCTGCTCCGGGATGAGGATGTCCCCCATGCCGGCCCCTCTCGTCAGGGCCGCAATGGGCCGGGAGAGCCTCAGGATGCTGTTGCACAGGTGGCCGAAACGCTCCTCCTCGTCCAGCTTCGTAAAGATGAGCCCGGCAATGGGCGTCCCCTCCATGATGTTGAGGTAATGGTCCATCGTCTCGTCCCTCGTTCCCGCCGGGAAAACGACAAGTTTCTTCATCTCCCGGAAGTTGTCGACCACCTCTCCCTGGTACGTCAGGTGGCCCGTGACGTCTATGAGCTTCTTGCCGCTCCCCTCGCGGACCTTGCGCCGAAGGTCCTCGATGCTCGTAGCGAACTGGAAAGGGACCGCGGTCTGCTCGGAAAAGACACGAAGCTCCTCATAGGTACCTCTTCTCACCGGATCGAAGGCGATGACAGACGGATTGAGGTCCCGTCCGTGCATGAGCCTGGCCAGCTTCTTCGCCGTCTCCGTCTTTCCCGACCCCGTGGGCCCGATAAGAAGCAGCGGCTCATCCGCCGCCATGGCATTACACAGGGGTATGCGCCTGCCCAGTTTCGCCTTGAGAAAGAAGAGGGCCTTGGTGCTGTTTTCCGCTATGGACCCTATCTCGGCGAACACCTCCGAGAGAAGGGATATGGTGACGTGCCTGTCGAGGCCCGACCTCTGCAGCCTGTCATGAAGGACCTTGAGCGGCATGGGATAGGCCTTGAGCCTGTCGATAAGCATGTCGGTCTCGATGGATACGAGGCGCTCCGAGAGATAGCGTGCCGCGTCGCTCCAGATGGCCTCCGTCTTCTTCCTGATCTCGCCGAGGTCGGTCTCCAGGGTGACGGCCGGGTCGTTCTCCACCGCTATGGATATCTCACAGCCCTTCTTCGTCCAGCCGTTGCCGTTGTGGTCGTTCTGCTTGATATCCATGATGATGGTATCGGGGCCGAACTGCTCCTTGATCACGTCCATGCCCTTGCGGATATCGTCGAATGTGTAGGTCTTAACCTTCATTGATTCGTATGACCCCCACTGATTGGATCCTTATCTGAGGCGGTATCTCGTTATGGGAGATAACGGTTATTCCCTGGATGTAACGGTCGAGGAATCTTCTCAGCCTCCCTCTCAGGAGAGGGTGAACGAGGATGACGGGCTGATAGTTCTGGAGCATGGCCTTCTTCGCCTCGTTGCCGATCTTCTCTATCAGCTTCTGGCTGAAACCGAGATCGAGTGCCAGCACCGCTCCCTGGTCCGTCGGCTGGATGCTGCCGAGGAGCCTTTCCTCGAGGGTCTTCTCCAGGATGTGGATGTTGAGGATGCCGTCCACGAGATAGGGCTTCAGGATGCTCCGCGCCATCTTCTGACGGACGTACTCGGTGATGACGTCGGGGTCCTTTGTTGACGACGACGCGTCGGCTATCGCCTCGAGGATCGTTATGAGGTCGCGGATGGAGACCTGTTCGCGCAGAAGGTTCTGAAGCACCTTCTGGACGACGCCCACGTTGATCTGGTTCTGGGAGATCTCCTCGATCACCTTCTGGTGCGTCGGGGCTATGTTGTCGATAAGCTTCTGGGTCTCCTGCCTCGTCAGGAGTTCGTGGGCGTTGTTCCTCACCAGTTCCGTCAGGTGCGTCGCTATCACCGTGGCATGGTCGACAACGGTGAAGCCTTCAGATATGTAGGCATCACGGTCCTTCTCCGCTATCCAGTAGGCATCGAGGTTGAAGACCGGCTCCTTCGTCGGGATGCCGTCCGCCGGCCTCTCCTTCCCCTCGGGACCCATGGCGAGGAGGTTCCCCGAAATGAGGTTGCCGCGTCCCATCTCTATTCCCTTGAGCAGGACCACGTACTCCGACGCGCCGAGTTGCAGGTTATCCCTGAGCTTCATGGGAGGGACCACGATGCCGAGCTCGACGGCGATCTGTTTGCGGATGGCCCGTATCTTCTCGAGGAGCTCGCCGTTCTGCTCGGCGTCCACGATGGGTATGAGACCGTAGCCGATCTCCACCTCCAGTATTTCGAGGGGCTGGATGAGCTCGGCCTTCTCCTTCGATTCGGCGGAACCTTCGGGGACGGCGGGCAGTTCCTCCTCAGGCACCTTCTTCATGACATGGCTGACCCCGTACGTGATCGAGGAAAGTATAAGAAAAGGCACCAGCGGGATACCGGGGACCATGCCGATGGAGAGTATGACGAAGGATGCGAGTATGAGCGCCCTGGGCTGGGTGAAGATCTGGGATACGACATCGCTTCCCAGGTTGGACTCGCTCGCCGCCCGGGTGACGATGATGCCTGCCGCCGTCGACGTCAGGAGGGCCGGTATCTGCGCGACAAGACCCTCGCCTATCGTCAGGATGGTATAGACCGACAGCGCGTTGTTTATGTCCATCCCCTTCTGGACGACACCGATGACCAGGCCGCCGATGATGTTCACGAAGATGATGATGATGCCGGCGATGGCGTCGCCGCGGACGAACTTGCTGGAACCATCCATGGCCCCGTAGAAGTCGGCCTCCATCTCGACGCGTTCCCTGCGCTTCCGGGCCGTCGCGTCATCGATGAGCCCGGCGTTGAGGTCGGCGTCGATGCTCATCTGCTTCCCGGGCATGGCGTCGAGGGTGAAACGGGCTGCAACCTCGGCGACCCTTCCCGCGCCCTTCGTGATGACGACGAAGTTGATGATCATGAGGATAAGGAAGACGACGGCGCCAACGACATAGTTGCCGCCGACGATGAAGGTGCCGAAACCCTTGATGATCTTTCCTGCCGCCGACGCTCCCTCGTCGCCGTGGACAAGGATAAGCCGCGTGGATGCAATATTGAGGGACAGCCGGAAGAGAGTGACTATGAGAAGCACCGAGGGAAAGACGGAGAAATCAAGGGGCTTCTTGATGTGCATGGCGATGAAGAGGATGAGCAGGGAGACGGAGATGCTCATCGACAGAAAGATGTCGATGAAGAAACTGTTGAGGGGCACGATCATTATCATGATGACAAAAACGACACTTACGGCAACAAGTATGTCGCTCTTGCTCTTCAGGCTGGCTGCCATGGCTCCCATTTACAGTAACCCCTTCCCTCTCCTTCTGAAGATACCCGCGAGCAGCTCCGCCACGATGAGGTAGAACTTCTCGGGAATGAAATCGCCCACGTTCACCGCGTGATAGAGGCCCTGTGCAAGCGGTTTGTTCTCGATAAGGGGAACGCGGCTCTGCGCCGCCAGTTCCTTTATCCTCAGGGCCACGAACCCCGCCCCCTTGGCGACGACCTTCGGCGCGGGCATCTCATGGGCCTTGTATTTCAAGGCTACTGCGAAGTGTGTCGGGTTCGTCACGACCACGTCGGCACTCCTCACGTCTTCCATCATCCTGCGGCGGGCCATCTCTCGCTGGAGACTCCGTATCCTCCCCTTGACGAGGGGGTTGCCCTCCCGCTCCTTATGCTCCTCCTTGACCTCCTGCATGGTCATCATCATCGATTTCTTGTAATCCCACTTCTGGTAGGCAAAATCGAGGGCCGCGAGGAAGAGGAAGATTATACCGATCTTCAGGGTCAGGGCGAAGGACGCCTCTCCAAGGAACGCAACGATCGTGCCCGTGTCCTGGCCGGAGAGGCCGAAGATAACGGGCATCTGGCTCATGATGAGATTGCGGGCCACGTAGATGAGAAGCACGATCTTGATGATCCCCTTAAGAAGCTCCACGAAAGATTTCTTCGAAAAGAGGTTCTTTATGCCCTGCATGGGGTTCAACTTCTTTACGTCCACCTTGAGGGCCTCGAAGCTCCACATGAACCCCGTCTGCAGGACACTGCCGGCAACGCCGAGCAGGATCATGATGCCGAAGACGGGCAGCACGATATGCCACCACCTGACAATGGCGAAGGAGAAGATGTCATGCATGTTCCCCGGCCCGACCTCCATGTTGCTGTTCGTGGCAAAATTGGCATACACCTTGAACATCTCCTGAAAACCCTTCGAGACCATGAAGTACAGGAAGATCGTCGAAAAGAGGATCATTAAGGAGGTGTTGACCTCTCGGGAAACCGCCACCTTGCCTTTCTTGCGCGCATCCTCCAACCGTTTTTCGGTGGGCTGCTCGGTCTTTTCCTGAAAACTTTCCGACATATCCTATCCCATCATCCGGATGACCCGGATGAAATCCGTTTCGAGCCCCCGAAAGAGGGAGCTTATATTCGGCACGATGTATCCCAGCGACATGCCCAGTATCACCATGGTTATGAGTATCTTCACGGGGATGGCGTCGACAAAGATGTTCGCCTGCGGGATCATCCGCGAGAGCATCCCGAAGGCCAGTTCCACGAGAAAGAGCGTCACGATGATCGGGGCACCGATCCTGAAGGCCGACCCGAAGATATTCCCCGTCGCCTTGACGAGGAATCCGGCCAGGGAGCCATTGAGCGACATCGCCCCTATGGGCAGTTCCTTCAGGCTGTAAGCTATACCCTTGATGAGCATGTGATGCGCGTCGATAACGAAGAATATGAGTAGGGCGATGAGGTTCTTGATCTGCTCCAGCACCGACACCTGCTGCTGGGAATAAGGGTCCATGAAGCGGGCAAAACCGAGGCCGGCCTGCAGCGATATGATCTCACCGGACATGCTGGCCGAAACAAAGACGAGGCGGACGACGAACCCGATCGTCGCCCCGACGAACACCTCCTTCGCGCAGAGGATGAAGAGAAGGAACGCATCGTGCTGCACGGCGCTCGGTGCCTTCACCAGATCGTAGAGAAGGTAGGCGATCATCAGGGAAAGGCCGCCTTTGAATATCGCGGAGACGGAGCGCGCCGTGAAGAGCGGTATCATGAAAAGCACCGCCGCCACCCGGAAGAAAACGAGGAGGAATCTCTGTATCTCGAATGTGATGGCTATTTCCGTCATCTATCTCACGTACAATGGTATGTTGCTGATGAGATTCACCGTGAAGGAGATGGTGAAGTTCATCATCCAGGGAAAAAGGACTATGAGGCAGACCGAGATGACGAGGATCTTCGGCACGAAGACAAGCGTCATCTCATGGATCTGCGTGGCCGCCTGAAAGATGCTGACGATGAGACCCACCGCTATGGACGCCATGAGAAGGGGCGACATGAGAACGAGCGTCGATTTGAGGAAGTCTCTGAATATCTGGACTACAAGGTCCTGGCTCATTTTGCGTCTCCTCTTAAAAACCTTTGATGATCGACCCCACAAGGAGGTTCCAGCCGTCCACAAGGACGAAAAGCATGACTTTAAAGGGCAAGGATATGAAAATGGGTGGCAGCATCATCATGCCTGCCGACAGAAGGACACTGGCCACGACCATATCTATCATGAGAAATGGTATGTAGAGGAGGAACCCTATCTGGAAGGCCCTCTTGAGCTCGCTTATGGCGAAGGCGGGAACGATGACCTTGAGAGGCAGGTCCTTTGGTCCTTCCGGCCTCTTCAGGTTGGCTATGTTCATAAAAAGGGCCAGGTCCTTTTCCTTCGTGTACTTGAGCATGAAAGTGCCCAGTTCCTTCGTGGACTTGTCAACGAACTCCTCGAAACCGATCTTGTTGGCAAGATAAGGTTTAAGGGCAGCCTCGTTGACCTTATCGTAGGTGGGCCCCATAACGAAAAGGGTCAGAAAGAGGGAAAGTCCCACCACCACCTGGTTGGGAGGAAGCTGCTGTATTCCCATAGCCTGCCGGAGGAAAGACAGCACTATCACGATCCGCGTGAAGGAACTCATGAGAAGAAGGATGGCCGGCGCGAAAGCGAGCACCGTCAGGACAATGACGATGTTCATGAGGTTGCGTCCGCCGTCGGCACCGACGAGGGAGTTCAGGATGTTGACCGACCCGGCGGCCTTTTCCGCCTTTGCCGAAGCGGCGGCGGGCAGGGCGATGAGGGACAGCAGGAGGCACAAGACCACGAGGTATTTCACGAATTCTCCCCCTGCTTGCGCCACTTGGCCAGAAGCGATATTTCCTTGTCACCGGAACCGACGACGAGGACATGGTCCTTGACCTCGACGACGGCTATGAACTTCCTCGGCGCGAGATAGATGGTGTCCACTTTCCTGAGGCCGTAACGCGCGGCGTCCTTCGGCCTGAACCTGAGATTCAACTTGCCCGCGTACCTCGACAGGAGGTAGATGCCGGCGATCATCCCCGCCATGACGAAGATGACCTTGATTATGCCGAGGTAGGTGTCCATCAACCGAGCTCCTGGACGCGTTCCTTTGGAGTGAGTATCTCCATGATCCTCACTCCGAGACGCTCGTTCACGAGAACTATCTCACCCTTGCCGAGAAGCTTGTCATTGACGTAGATATCCACGGACTCGCCGGCTATCCTGTTGAGTTCGATGATGGAACCCTTGGAGAGGGCCAGCAGTTCGCCTATCGTAAGCTTCGTCCTGCCTATCTCGACGGAGATGTCCACGGAGATATCGAGAAGGCTGTCGATGTTCATCTCGAATTTCTTTGTTCCACCGTTGGTAGCGACCGCAGGCGCTTCATTCACGGCTGCTTCGTTCAAAAGATCTTCCATTCTTCCTCCCTGGCCCTCAGTGACGGACTGTCATGCATGCCCCTCCTGACGCTCTCACTGAATGATCTCATCAACCCTCACCGCCTTGTTACCCTTGTAAACACCCATCTTTCCGCGGAATTTCGTCTTCTTGAGGATCTCCACGTCGATAGCGTCGTTGACGTAACGGTCGACCATGATGACATTCCCGGCTCCGAGCGACGCGAATTCCTGGAGGGACATCTTCTTCCTTCCCAGGATGGCGCGCGCCTCGACGGGTATGTCCATGACGCGCTCCCGCATCTTCGCCAGCCATTTCTCACGCATTTCCATGTCCTCGCGGGACGGAGTGGAAACGAGATAACCCTTTATACTTTCCAGGACACCGTAGGGCATGCAGATCTTCATCCAGCTCGCGATATCTCCTATCTCGATGGTGAACTCGTTGAGGTTCACCGTCTCCTCTCTGGCCACCATGGTGATGTAGTTGGGGTTGATCTCGGAACGGGAATACTTGCAGTGTATCGCGTAGACGGGCTCCCAGGCCTTTTCCATCTCAGCGGAGACGAGGTCGATAAGCTTTCGTATGACGTTGAACTCGATCTTCGTGAACTCCCTGCCTTCTATCCTGGCCGGAGATATCGTGGCGCTCCCGAAGACGGTCTCGAGGACGGAGAAGATCAGCTTGGCATCGAAGATGACGATGAAGAACCCGTTGAGGTTCTCCGTCACGACGATGTTCATGTTCGTCGGCAGGGGCAGGGTCTTTATGAACTCGCTGTATTCCACGTATTGCGCCGGTGCCGGACCGACCTCGACCTCGCGCTCCATGAACAGGGAAAGGGCCGAGCGGAAGGATTTCGAGAACCTGTCGTATATAAACTCCAGCGCGGGCAGTCTTTCCTTCTTGCCCTTGGTGAAACGGATGAAATCGAAATCCGTCACCTCCTTCTGGATGGCTTCCTGCTGCTGCTGCTGCTCCTCGGGAGGCGCGCTTTCCGTCAGGATCTCGCCATCCGATATGCCTCCGAGCAACGCATCGATCTCAGCCTGTGAAAGGACCTGGTCCATCAGTACCTCACTGGATTATGATGTCCGTAACGTACACGGCCTTCAACCCGTCTTCCCCGGGGAACACGGTCTTCAGACTGGCATGGATCTCTTTCTTGATGGTTTCCCGCTGATTGACATCCATCAGGACCTCCGCCGCCTTCGTGCCGAATATGGTGAGTATCCTGTCGCGGATGACGGGTATCATCTTCTTCGCCTCTTCCATGGCCTTGACGTCCTTGACCTCGATACCCAGGGTAACCTTGGCATACCTGGACTGGTTCCCCGTCAGGTTGAAGACGAAAGGATCCAGTTGCAGGATCGGCCCCACGACCTCTTTCTTCACGGGGGCCGCCTGGGCGGCACCGGGCTGCTTGCCGAGGTATTTAGCCATTATCTTCTTCCCGAACATGAAGTAGCCGCCGGCACCGCCGGCAATGATGAGAACGAAAACGATGATAAGGATGAGCTTGAACTTCCCCTTCTTCTTCGCAGGCTGCTCCTGCCCTTCCATTTGCTCCATTTCTGTCGCGTCTGCAGCTTCTCTTCTCTCTTCGGCCATAAGGATTCTCCTTGGAGTCTCGAAGAAGCAATAAGTGTGCCAATAAGACAACACATGGAAACTAAAGGGGAACGTAGATTAAGGCAGTCTCTCCGAACGAAATCGCGTCAGGGAATTGACAGAAAGACAGTTTTAAGTTTTAGGTTTTAAGTTTAAGTCACAAGTCTTGTGTGGGATCAGATCGCATGGCCGACCCGTTTAAGGCCGCCGGTGGCAGGGTCTTTTACTT
>LVAA01000160.1 GCA_001603955.1 Syntrophobacterales bacterium Delta_02
CAACTACGGAACCCTCACCAACGATGCGGGCGGGACCATAACGAACGAAAACGGCGGTACCATCGAGAACTACTCCGGCGGGACCATCACGAACAACGCCACTATCACGAACGAAAGCGGTGATATCTACAACTACTCCGGCGGGAGCATCACGAACAACGCCACTATCACGAACGACGACTTTATCGGCAACTGCGGAACCCTCACCAACGATGCGGGCGGGACCATAACGAACCGGAACGGCGGTCATATCCACAACATCTCCGGGGGTAGCCTCACGAACAACGGCACCATCACGAACGACGGCACCTTCACGAACTCGGGAACCCTCAACAGTTCGGGCACCATCACCAACTCCGGCACGCTCACCAACAGCGGCATCTTCACGAACGGCGGCATCTTCGACAACCAGGGTATCTTCACAAACAACGGCACCTTCACGAACTCCGGTACCTTCACGAACACCGGTACCTTCAAGGGGACAGGCACCTTCATCGGCACCTTCTCCAACAACAGCATCCTCGCCCCGGGCAACTCCATCGGCACCATTGTGATCACCGGCGACTACACCCACGCTGCGGGCGCGACCTACCAGGTGGAGGTGAACGCTGCGGGGGAGTCGGACAAGCTCATCGTCACGGGGACTGCAACCTTGAACGGGGGCACGGTGTCCGTTCTCGCGGAGTCGGGCACCTACAACGTGAGCACCACCTACACCATCATCACCGCGGGGAGCGTGGTGGGGACCTTCTCCAGCGTCACGAGCAACCTCGCCTTCCTCACCCCCTCGCTCAGCTATGACCCCACGAACGTCTACCTGCTCCTCACCAGGAACTCGACGGGCCTGCCCGACGTGGCGGCCACCTCCAACCAGTACTCCGTGGCATCCTCCCTCGACAGGATAGCTCCCGTCGCGACGGGTGACATGGAGGGTGTCATCAACACACTGCTCGGCATGAGCGCATCCGGCGCCAGGGGCGCCTACGACCGGATGGGGGGTCTTACCCACACCGTCCTTCCCGGCGCCGTCTTCTCCTCCTTCGGCCGGTACATGAACGTCATGTCCGGAAGGATGGGGGGGTTTCTCTCCGGGGGACCGAGGTCGTCCTTCGCGAACCTGCCCGTCATGCTCGCCTCCCGGACGGACAGGGCAAGCGACGCGGGCAATACCCTCATGGCGGCCCTGGGGAACATGGCGGGTAGCACGGACGTCCTCTCCCGGGGCCTGTGGGCCGAGGGGTACGGGAGTCTGGGCCAGAGGCGGGGCAACGACATATCCTCCCGGTACGACTACGACACGGCGGGGTTCGCGGCGGGGTTCGACAGGGCGATCACCCCCTCACTCCTTATCGGCGCCTCCCTGGGGTACTCCTACACGAAGGTGGACATGAAGGACCTCTCCGACAGCGCCACCGTGTCGAGCTACCAGGGCTCCCTCTACGGGATCTATGACATGAACCCCTTCTACCTCTCCGGCATCGCCGCATACGGGTACAACCGCTACGACACGAGAAGGGACATCGCCTTCGGGACCATCACGAGACGGGCCAGTGCCTCCTACGCCGGCCAAACGGTGGGGGGATACCTCGAGGGGGGCTACCGCTTGACCACTCCCTCGATGGATATCATCCCGCTGGCATCCCTCACCGGCATGTACCTCATGAGGGACGGCTTCACCGAAAGGGACGCCGGGGTCCTCTCGCTCGATGTTGACCCCGATACCACCTCATCCCTTGTGTCCTCACTGGGCGTGAGGCTCACCAGGGACTACGGGGTGTCTTCGGGTACCCTCACCCCCGAGGTCAGGGTAACATGGGACCATGAGTTCATGAACAACGACTACGCCCTTGACGCCTCCTTCGCCGGCTACCCCACGTCCACCTTCACCGTGGAGGGTGACAGGCCGGACAGGGACTCCCTGGGTACCCGTATGGGCATCACCTTTCAGGCGAAGGAGGACCTTCACCTCAGCCTCGCCTACGACGGCAGCTTCTCCGGGGACAATACGCAGCACGCGGGGATGGCGGGGTTGAGGTACAGGTGGTGAGGAAGGGAGGGCTGACC
>LVAA01000161.1 GCA_001603955.1 Syntrophobacterales bacterium Delta_02
ATACCATTCGGCAGCGACAGGGTCTCATCTTTGGCGCAAACCGGAATGCAACAATCCAACGCCTTGGAACGGGCAATCAACACGTTTCAAAACACCATCTCTGAATTGGATGACGCGCTCTCGTCCATCCTCAAACTACGCCGTCTCAACGATTACAGCTCGCTCGACGACGACGGGACTGAGCATCTGTACAGCCCGCTGCTCTCGCATCTCCAACATTGTGTTACGGGCGTGGAACATCCCGTGCGTGTTCCCAAAATACCGATGTATCTGGACGCGCTCCTGGGCTCCGAAGATTTCATCGCGGGGCTCGCTCCCAGGGTTGGCGATCAACACATTGCGGTGCTCGGCATCGACGGTTTCCCTCAAGAGTCATGGCCAGCCATGCTGGCTGCCCTGGACGGCCTCAAACTTCAATACAGGTATTCCACCCGCTTCATCTGCATGGATCAACTGGAGGCCACCAAGGAAATCAACAGCTACCGGAAAGGCTGGCAACAGAAGGTATTCCGATTCATCGACAAGTTCTTCAACAACCCCAACGCCCGTGCCAACCGTGACGCTGCCCTGATGGTCGAGGACGCCGAACAGGCGCTCGTGGACGTTCAGGGTGGCCGGGTTGGCGCGGGCTTCCTCACTTCGTGCATTGTCCTTCAACATGGGGACAAGCAGGTTTTACGCGACTGGGCACGCGAGTTGCGCCGCCTGATCCTGTCTCTTGGCTTCGGGTGCCGCTTTGAGCGCATCAACGCCGTGGAGGCCTGGCTTGGGACGCATCCGGGTAACTGGTTCGCCAACCTACGCCGCCCGATTCTCAACACCCTCAACCTGGCTGACCTGCTTCCCCTGGCCAGCGTGTGGACGGGTGAACAGTTCTGCCCGTGCCCGTTCTATCCTGAGAACTCACCGCCGCTCATGGTTTGCACCACGGATGGGTCAACGCCGTTTTGGTTCAACCTGCATGTCCGCGATCTGGGGCACACCGCGATCCTCGGCCCGACTGGCTCCGGCAAGTCCACCCTTTTGGCGCTTATCGCCATAGAGGCCCGGAGGTACGCGACCGCCCAGATTTTCGCCTTTGATAAAGGGATGTCGATGTACGCCGCCTGCAAGGGTTGCGGCGGCGCCCATTACGAGATCGGCACAGGCAAGGATTTGTCATTCGCGCCTCTGGCCCACATCGACGATCCCGCCGATTTGGCCTGGGCCGAAGAATGGATCGCAATCCTCCTTGATCTTCAGGGCACCACTGTCACGCCCGGCAACCGTGCGGCCATCCACAACGCCATGGTCCAGCTCCGTGCCGACTCAAGGGAGTTTCGGAGCCTCAGCCATTTCAAGGACGCGGTGCAAGATCACCGTATCAAGGAAGGGCTGACGCACTATACCATTGAGGGGGCCATGGGCAGCCTGCTCGATGCTTCCGAGGATTCCTTTGGAATTTCACGATTCATGGTTTTCGAAATCGAAGAACTTATGGCGCTTGGTCCAAAGAACATAATTCCTGTCCTGCTCTACCTGTTTCGCTACATCGAGCGTTCCCTACACGGGCAGCCTGGGTTCATGATTTTTGATGAAGCCTGGGTCATGTTTGCCGATCCCGTTGCCAAGGCCAAGATCAAAGAAC
>LVAA01000162.1 GCA_001603955.1 Syntrophobacterales bacterium Delta_02
ATAATTGTAGAATATCCTGTATATGGGCGGATAATAAAGGTCTCTCGGTATCCTGGTCCGAGAAATGGTCTTGACTATCTTCCGGGCCGCCATATCGTAGGTTGGGGATAACCAACGGGGCAACTTGCTTGTCCCGAGATTGTCCAGATGCCCCAGATGTATGGTCATGACATGCAATTTATTCTTCCAGAACACTCTCAGACATCTCATAGTCATATCCAAGTATGCTTTTGTGGCCGGATAAGCAATCCACGGGAGCGAGAATGGTGGTGTCAGGCTCCACACCGATGACATCCCTACTAAAGCCCCCCCGTAACGAAGAAAGTGACCCTCGAAAACCCTCAAGGCGTTTCCCAGACCGACAATCTGTATCCTGTTACATTCCTCCGCCAGTTTCACGCTGATACGGAGATCTTCTCCAATATCTTCCACTGGAGATGCAGCATTATAATAAACACATATCGGTACTGGCGGAAGCGAAGAACAAACCTTGTCAAGTACGCCAACACTGCCATCCGATGCGATGTCCAACTCGATATACCGGTATCTTCTCCGATCCGGACAGTCTTGTTCTGGCCTTATAGCATCTGCTTTCGTGCGACCAACGCCAATCACGTGATTCGATCCATCCTTGAGCAATTCCACAACAACAGCAGACCCAAGACCACGAGACGAGCCAATCACAACATGGTGCCGTATCTGCTTGGGGCTGAACGTCTTCATCTCTTAATCCTCAGAAAAAAACTCAGGAGCCATACGTAAACATTATCAGGCAAAAACGAAAAAACGTATTTGTAGACAAATGAATACAAAAAGGGGTACCCAATGACGCTCGGAACCTGGCTTCCCGCAATGGATCGTACGATCTTTTGGGCCACCTTCGAGTATGTGGGCACGCCTCTCTGAGATGAATTCTTGTTGTCCCTCATGTGCCCAAGATGGACCGTAACAAATTCGACCTGTTTTCCCCACAGAGCCCGCAGACAACGAAGAACCATATCCAAATATGCCTTCGTCGATGGGTAGGCAACTCTCGGATCCTGCACCGGTGGTATGAGGGCGCTGAGGGACGAGATTCCGACAAACATACCCCCATATGTTAGCAAATGGTTCTGGGCCGCCCCTAGAACATTATACAATCCTTCTATGCCAATCCTATTAACCTCTTCGAACACATCGAAATTGATCGAGCCATCATTTCGGATATCTGTTCCCTGGAGCGCCGCGTTGAATATTACGCATACCGGTTCTTTTGGGAGTCTGGAGAAGCAGGAAAACATGAGCTCCAGTGCTCCAGGCAAGGTTATATCCAACTTCACGTGTTGGTATCTCTTCGTGAGGGACAATTGGTCGTAATGATCAATCTGAGCATATTCCGTGCGCGACACTCCCAATATCCGGTTGGATTCCTCTTTGATCAGTTCATGAACAAGGGCCGCGCCAAGACCTCGCGACGACCCTATGACTACGTAATACATCTGAGCAAATCTCCTCTCCAACCACTACTTAACGTTCGGAAAACCATTCTTCTGAGTTGATCTTTTTATTTTTCTGCCACCATTCCACACCGCTGCGCCAAGGTAATACAGCAAGGCCGATACAATAATGTACATCACTAACGTGAGAGTAAACGCGGGGTCCATGATCGTTGAATAGTGGGGATAGGCAACCATAAGCATGGCGAAACAACTCACAAACATAAGCATGGCAATTGACAGATTTCCGAACCACCAACTCGACCTCTTTGCGAGACAGAATCCTCCGGCCGCCATTAATATCAATATCCATCGCAGACCGAATAATGACAATGATCCATTATAGAGCACGTGAACAGGACTTACGTAACCACCAACCCCTTCACACCCCACCCAATATATGGCAGGAAAACGGCTCATCTTATAGTAAAAGCTGGACAAAAAAAAGCCAGGATCCTCCCGGATAATCCTTAGTACCTCACTCCGGAGAATGTCCGAGTAGACTGGAGAAAAAAATACTATGAACCGTGCCCTTCTCGGATTGACACCGATGGTTAAGTCATTCCAGATCCTATCGTCAAATCTGGTTCCCATCTTCTTCTCTACAAATTTGTACGCCTCGGCATCGCTGAATGCACAAATACCGTATTTTGAGCACGCGTCGGGATGGGCACTAAGGCTAATATAGATCATGTGCCAGAACGGATAACCGGTTTTAATTCGCCAGTAATCCGGGTGCAGCCTTACCTTTGCATACACAGTAATGACGGCAAAGCAAATCAACACGACGACCAGGGGCCACACACGATGTTTGCGTATGAAAGGTATCAATGCGCTCACGCCGCGTGATCTCACAGCATGCATGATGAGCAAGTACGCCGGTACGGCAACAAATAGGAAAATGAACTCATATATGGCGACGTTTCTGCAATGAATTATGAAGACAAGTATAGCCGACTGGATAAGAACTCCAATTAAGCGCCACCTGGTACGCTCCTGATCTTCCATGAAGGTAATGGCTATATGGAAAGCCGGGATAATCGCAAGATACGTCCAGAAACGGTGACTTACCCTTGTCATGGTCATCATCGCCGGGGAATTGACCACCACAATGAACGTGATGATCACCATCAGGCTCAGGTACAGGGATTCGGGATTCCTCCGAAAAGCTGCAATAAACGCACCCAACGATATCACAAGCAACAACATGTAAAAATAAAACAGGCTCTTTACGTTAATTTTGAAAATAAAAAAAGCCGCGGACACAAAATCGGACCACGTAGGAAGACATGGCATCCAATGCTTCCCGCCTGATGCTGCATCGTCGAGGTTCACCGCTCTTCGCATAGCCTGATTTATCCTCGAAATGGGAATTCCCCTGTCGTTGTCGCCTTCGATCTTGAGAAGCTCCTTGAGGACATTCCGGTATCCTATATATCCGTCATAGAGACCGTACCTGATCTTCGATATCGCTATGCTTGCGGCCTGCGATGTAACATAGTGCGACTGGGCGCGGTCGCTGGAAACGGGATAGAACTGCCATAAGAGAACCAGCAAAAGAACAAGGTTCATCCCTAGCAGCACATGGCATTTACGCTGAACCGAATCGTTCATGACTTGTTCGAACACATCGTTCGAGGCTTACACCTTTTCCAGTTTTGTAGGAAATCCCAGGAGCAGCTTCCAGACATCGAAGATCTTCGACCCATACAAGAACTTCCGACCCTTGAGGTGATATACACCGTCATTGTCCAGGGTAATCTGACCGAGTTCTACCAACCTGTCGAGTCTCTCCTCTAGCATGTATCTTTTGTTGTATTTCTCCTTAATGGCAGTGGCCGATAGGCTTCCATTAACCAATAGCATAAGCATAATATGCATGTGCAGGGAGACTTCGCTGATGGCAAACGTTGCAAAATAGGTGTAAGAAAAGCCGCCAAGCGTCAATACGATGAAGGCGAGGCACGATAAAGCCTCGGCGGGAAACATCCACAGTCTCTCGCCCAAAAGAAACAACGAGTAGGCGACGATAATCGCGCAACCTGTCGAAATAGCAACAAAATTACCCTTCAACGGCATGAGATGGAACCCTGCAACCCTGGCCGTCCAGTTAACCAGGAGTTGTAGGACAAAGAACAGAGGAAGAGCCAAAACAAGCATAGCTGTAACCTCCAGCAACTCGGCATCGGTCAGCAGTCGCTCCATTCTCTAGCCTTTCCCTATTCCCGGCAATCCAAGAATAAGTCTGAAGATAAAAATGCCTCTTGCTACCGATCGCCCTTTCCTTGTCAGCGCAAGATACCCCTCCCTTTCCTCGACCATACCGCTTTCGCTCAGGTGCTTTATTCTCATGTCAATGGTATTAGCCTCCGAAAAAACAGGCAGATCGATCATCTTCACTGGCAGACCATGCTCCTCATTTTCCGCGAGCAACTTGATAATCTCGAAAGACAGGCTGAAAAAAACTATACCTGGGTACATATGCACATACATGGCGGAAAGAGCCAAGTGCATAACCAGAGAGTTTACGAGAATGAGGTATATGTGTCTGTCCAGCCTCAAATTCAGAATTCCAATAATGACAAGCAGGTGTAATATCAGAAAAAGAACCACCGGGGTCAACGTAAAAATGACGGGCAGCCAGATCGGATATGCCTTGGGGGAAAAAATACGCCAGATCACGATATGAACAATTTGGCTCACAAGGAACAAAAACAACCCGATGACAAGGATGTCGGTCATTAACGTAGAATAATCTATTTTCTTGCAATCACGAAGCAGACGCCACCGAGCGCATTTATCACCCAATCCACAAAGAGATAAATGGGCATGGTATAACGCAATAACCAGAATATGCCCGCATATGGAGGTATGCCGTAGGATAGGAACTCTTTGCTTATAAGCATATTGTTCTCTTCGATTGTGTTCCCGAACATGTGCCTGACCCGGTTGTAAAACAAGGGCCTGACCAACTCCTGAAGCAGGGATGACTGAATTATCCGGACATCTCTGAAGTCGGCAAAAAGGCTACGGAGTTCGTTCACGTTGTACCGCCTGTAGTGTCCGGCGGCGTGGTCCCACTTGTTGTACAACCATTTCTGAAGCACGGTGGAACAGAAAACCGCGCCCCCCTCATTGAGCAACCCGTATATGCTTCGGACAAACATCCTGTCATCACTCAGATGTTCAATGACCCCATCCGCCACAACGTAGTCCCATTTCCTGTCTATGGCCTTAACCTGATCCTCTTTCATGATATCAATGTTCAGGAGTTCCAGAGAGTGCCCTGAAAGATGTTTAGAGTTATATTCAAGAATATCCTGATTATAATCGATCAGCGTCCCTGAGGCGTATTCATCCGGCTTCAGGTATCTGAATATCGTGTCAGCTCCGGGCCCTATCTCGACGATATTCTTGAGATCGTATTTCCGCTTCACGGAGACCTCTACGAGATGCTCCACGTAACGGTACAATGATACCGGTTCTCTTGGTAGAACAAGCTCCCTGCCTTGACAAAGCAAATCGCCAAGCCCAATCTTCAACTTCTTTCCTCTATCGTGAATGTTCTTTTCATTCATGTGCAAGGTCTGTCCTTCTCTTATAGATCTATTGTCCTGTCGGGTCTGCCCATCATTCTGTTGACCTCGATGCCTAGCGCCTTAATAAGCATCCTTATCTTCACACTCATGCTTCCCTTAAAAGGATAAATGCTCTTTGACATCAAATAGCCTTTTACGAACACGTTGACAAGCGAGTACACAATATTGGGTTTTGAATGGGTAACAAAAAACAACAATAGTTTTCTCAGAAACCGAAATTCAATGATAGCCGGATACAGTGTTGCAAGATTCCATTGTATGTCTTTCTCCTTCTCGGTAAACCCCTTCAAGGTAGACCTCTTCAAGATTGACCCAAACTTACTTGACACGTCGTCTGCAAGAAGCCCCCGCTCTTCACAATAGTTCCAAATGGTTGTTCTGGGAAAAGGGGTCAGGATACTTGCCATCGCAAAATCCACCTTGCTGTCAACATGGAGTTCAACGCCCAGCATCTCATCGGCCATTGTGCTTGTCGGAGAACCTACGATACAGCTCGAGAAGATCCTTAATCCAATCTCTCTCGCCATCGTGATCTTCTTGCGTATCTCCTCATTGGTAAGCCTCATGCCTCTTCTGAGAATTTCTTCCCTTATTCGCTTGCTCCCGGAATCTATCGGGGCCGTGATGGAAACACAATTGGCCTCTTTCAACAACATAAGAGATTCCCTGTTAATGATATCCAGGCGCTGTAAACAATTGAATGGCAATCCCACTTCCTTCTTGTAAAGCTTGGAGAACTTCTCCAACCATGCCTTATTGACTCCGAACAGATCATCTTCGAACTTGATTATCTTCAGAGGGTACCTGGACCTCACTTCATCTATCTCCGCAATGATCCTTTCGGGACTGTGGGTTCTCACAAATCTCCCTTTTCCCCGATACTCGGCTTTAATGGCATCATTGTAACAATAGCTGCAGGAAAAAGGACATCCCCTGGAACTCATGAAGGTCTTCAAGGGATAGCGTCCTATTTCTGTTTTGTCATAGATCAACCCCCTGTCGGGCAACGGCAGGGCATCGAGGTCCTCAATATAGTTTCGGAGCGGATTGACCTTCCGTTTTGAACAAAAGTTATCGATATCGTCACAACTGCGGCCGCCGGCATACGCTGCAAGGAACTCCTCAAAGGCAAGCTCACCTTCGCCTCTGCAGATATAATCTATCCCTTCCTCATTGATCACCTCGGGAAAGAACGTAGGGTGCGGGCCCCCCATGATGGACGTGAACACGTATCTTGATTTCAGATAATTGTTCACCCTCAAGTATACATCGGCATCTGTGGACATGGCGCTGTAACAGACCAAATCAGGAGAAAGTTCTTTGAAAACAACGTCGATGGTCTTCTTGTCAAATATCTCGAAGTGGACCCCCCATCCGCACCGTTTTGCAACTGCGCTGAGAAGGCAGATACCAAAATTGTCTACGAAATCTACGCTGTACCCGATGAACAAAACTCTTCTCACTGCCTACTTCCCTATAAGATGTCTGACGTTCCGAACAGCAAATTTCAGGCTACTCCAAAACTCTCTGTTCTCACTTTTTATGTGGATATAGAAATAGACCAGACCGAACCACATTTTGAAGACCGGATTTGGCTTGATCCTCACCAAGTATTTGACAATGCGAAGGGACCTTGGCCACAGGACAACCGTTTGAAAGAACCTTTGCAGGTTAACCAGTTCATCCTTCCAAGGATTCTTCAATACAGATGAAATAAAAAAAGACTTGGGTAGCCTGTGGAGGTACTCTTTGTCAAGATATCCCTTCTCTACCGCGTATTCAGTCAGTCTTGTCTTTGGCAACGGCAGAAATATCGAACACCACGGATAGTCTGCTTTTATCCCTATATTGAGGTCTACAGTCATGAATGCATCCTCCAGGGTCTCTCCTGGCAGGCCAAGGATATTGAATGTCCTGAACTTGATCTTGGCCCGATGCAAAAGGTCGGCTGCCTTGACAATATCAGCATTGGAGAGTTTCTTGTTGAGCAGGGTATTGCGCAATGCTTCACTCCCGCTCTCTATACCAAAGTATACCGTGCTGCACCCAGCCTCTGAGAGTCTGAAGGCATACTCTTCATCGGAGGCGACTATATCCGCCCGTACAAGGCATACGAATTCCAATCCTACTTCTTCCTTGAAGATGCGCAGGAATTCATACAACCACTTCCTGTTTATACCAAACACATCGTCCATAAAGAAGATCGTCCGGACGTCTGTATTCCTTTTTATCGCCAGACACTCCTGGATTACATCGTCTATTTCCCTGATCCGCACATACTTGCCCTTGCCGGCATACATCAACCGAGCTGAATCATTAAAACAAAATGTACAGTGAAAAGGACATCCACGGGATGTTATGACGCTTCTGACCGTCCTGTCTATTCTTCCTTCAAGAGCGTCGTAGAGCTTCCGGTCGGGGAAAGGGTGTTTGCCAAGATCATTCTCGAGGTTACGCAAAGGATTATGAATGATAGTTCCATGCCTTGTCCGAATGCTGGTGTTCGGTATACCTTCCGCCTCAAGACTTCTCTTTCCGTCTATGCAGTTCAAAAGATCAAGCGAAGCCTCTTCCCCTTCCCCTCGAACCAGCATGTCCACGTTCTGTTCTTCTTCAATGAGTTCTGGAAAGAATGTCGCGTGCGGCCCCCCAAAAACATTCATAATGCCGTGTTTTTCTTTGACCTCCCCCGCCATGTCAACGGCCCATGTGTGGCTTCCGCTCATCACAGAGAACCCCACGACATCAGGCCTATATTCCTCCATTATCGGCGTGAAATCCGCTATGTTCTTTCCCAGGGCAAGACGGCATTGATGCCCGTGCTCTTTGACCATGGCCGAAATATACATAGGCCCCAGCAATTCATATTCAAGATTCTGCAAAAACAACAGTCTAGCCATTTTCAACCTTTAAGAAAGACACGCTCTAGTCGATATCCAGAATGATCCTTCTTGCCTGACGACAGTATCTCTGCTTCTCCAGGAATCTTATCTTTACCCAGTGCCGCGCTACGTTCGAAAGAACGCTCATAACATTCTTGATCTTCAACGCGGTTGATTGCCCTGCATGTCTCTGCCGCAAATAAACGCCTACTTCGATAAATGTATGGCCCGACTTTAGTAGTTGCGTCAATATCAGGCTCTGATATGCGAAACTAAAGGTGGATACGTCCACGTCCCTTACGATGTCATTTCGATGAATCACAGCACCGTTGTAGTAGTTCAATTCCAGGTCAAAGAAGGCATTGATCATGATGGTATATAACCGCGACAGTATGCGCCGTGTATAGGGCCTGCTTTCCATGTTTATCGAATATGATGTTATGATATCTGCATGCCCGACATACCGAAACATTCGTTTGATGGATGAACCCAAATATTCATTGTCGCCTGGAATTAGCATCGAGTAGTTCATTCTGGCCATCCCTATTCCGGCAAAGTAATTATACCCGATACCCATATTCTCTTTGTTATGTATGACTCTTACGCAGGGATTGCCTGCCGCAATCTCGTCTGCGATCTCGCCCGTCCGGTCGCTGCTTCCATCATCGAAGATCAGTATCTCGTACTCTTCAAACTCATCCTTTATAAAACCCATTATTTCACTGTACGTGGAAGAAATATTAGCTTCCTCATTCAGGGCAGGCACAATTACACTCATTGTCCTCTTCAGGGCATCTCCATTCAGCATGGCAAGTCGTCCCCCATCACATCTTCCATTTGCTCAGCCACCGGTCAGCATCAAGGATACCTTCGATATTGACCTCCCCACTCTTGACAATTTCCCTCAAAGAAACCGGGTGCTTCTTCCTGCGCACGCAATATTCTACAACCGATAGGGCTCTTGCAAAGGGATGTTTCAGCCTGATCAGGAAGATCTGATCCAGAACATGATGCGTGAAGAAACCAAACACGACGTAATAAAATATGGGAAACCATCCTGCAAGTATGAGCAATAGAATGTAGCATTCTATTGTATGGAAAATATTGAGCCCTAGATAACCCTTGTCCAGATTCTTCACAACGATTGCATGATATACAAAAAAACCCCTTGGATTGAGGTTCTTCGTGTCAAGGTAGTATTCCAACAGATGATCTACATCAATCAAAACAATCGCCAGCCCGAAAGGAACAGCATTCTGTCCTATCCAGGGACAAAGCAAGATGCCAGAGCAAACACTCTGCGCGATGTGCACCCTTGGGCTGCTCAAGACGCTTTTACCGTGAAAGGCTCTGGAAATCTAGCCAATCTTCTCTTGCAAGCTATAATTTCCGTCCGTCCTTTATCTTGAACGCATCAGCAATATGGATGCATACGAGATCGATGATAGTTCTGAAGCTCAGGCCAAGCAGAGCGTTGTGTTCATTGTTTGCAAGGAATGCGCAGTAACGACACTTGTTGGTATCGTGACATTTCTTGATCGCACCCTCCACACCGAGTTCCTTCACATTCGGTGCCGCGGGATCATCCTGCGCCCAGCACGTAATGACTCGCCCGTCTGCATCGATCTGGTACTTCAGTTTTCCATGATAGCAAGGAATAAAACCGTTGTCCTTTGTGAAATGCGTATCTTTTTCGGTAAAGAACATCCGTTCATCGTATCTTGCTGGCCAGTTGACGGCTGCGGTCAGCACATTCTCTGAATAATAGATCGGGTATCCCTTCTTCTTCAGTTCAACAATCTCCTGGGTCACATTCCTGGTTTCCTGATCGGTCATCACCATCTCAGGATATTTGCCTTCCATCTTGTCAACATTATATAGGATGCTATACTGAAGTCTGCAGTTATTCTTCAGGGCAAGATCGGCAAGGTACTCCATATCATCAACGGTGTCTTTTGTGAGAGTCGCGCTAATTACGCAAGGGCGGCGGTATTTCCTGATAATATCCATTGCCTCCATGACCTTTTTGTAACAGCCCATACCACGGTTCTTGTCATTGTTCTCTTCCCGCCCGTCAAGGCTGAGACAAATATTGTCAAGACATTTGATTTCTTCGATCTTTTTCGGGACCAGGTAACCGTTCGTATTAAGACTGGCATAACACCCTTTCAGCTTTGCATAGTTGCAAATCTCCCCAATATCCTTGCGCAGCAGAGACTCGCCGCCGTGCAACGTCAGCAGACCCGTTCCAAGCGCTTTCAATCTGTCTATGATCTGTACCAGTTCCTTTGTCGAATAATCCTCGATCTTGCTTCTCTCGCCATAACTGCCATAGCAGTAGCGACAATTGAGATTACATCTGTTATTCGTTACCAGAACCACGAAAACTGGTTTATCATTTCCGGTTGCGCGAGACCAGATGACCTTAAGAAGAAATACGGCCCGCCAGAAGGCTGATTTGAGCGGAGTATTGCGATACCTTGGCAGTTTCTTGAGATACGCAAAGACCTCTTCATCACTATTGAATATATCCCAATCGATGTGTTTCATCCATAACCGTCCTTGAGGAAATGCAACATGGTTCAGATAAAGTTTATGTGCATGGGAGGGGCACCTTCCGGTTCGGCAATTGGTGCATTTCCATGCGTCAGATCCCACAGATATTCATTTACCTTATGCTGCAGGCATAGTGTCCCGCAGTCGATCTGTGGATTGAAACCATCGGATCTGATCATTCGCATTACTTCCCAATACCGGTCACTCTTCCAGATCTCCTTGAAAGGAGTCTCGGTGATGTTTCCGATATGATATCTGCTATACTTTTCATTGAAGAGCATCCCACACGGAGCGACCAGACCGGAACCTGAAAACTGCGCGATCAGCGGAGGCCCATAGCACTTCTTGTATCTACGCTTACCGCCGCTCATGATCTTGGACCACTTCACCCGAACAATGTAGGGTGGACTGGAATAACTCTCAGCCTCTTTGAGAATTTCCACCATTCCATAGTATTTTTCGTAATCAACGCCCAGCGTCCCGTCTTCGTCGTCGCTGCAATGTTTTATCACAAGATAGTCGACTCCCAAAGTCTTTCCCAGCTTTGCAAGCGGTATGATCTGGTCTTCAAACTCCGGCAAAAGAACCATCTGCAGACCAATCGTCACGCCAAGCCCCATCCTGCTCTTTATACCAACACATTCCCTAATGGTCTTGAGCACCTTGTGGTACGCGCTCACCTTGCACCCATGGATGCCGGCATATCTTTCCGGTTCCCCGGCAGATATGTTGAACCTGATGTATGTCAGCGCGGGCAGTATTTCCTCCAAACGTTCATCTTTCAACATATATCCATTGGTGCCCACCGCCATATCCAACCCATTTTCCTTACCCCTTAAGACCGCATCATAAAAATGAGGGGAACAGGTACTTTCGCCATCGCTGACAAAGCTTACTGCCTTAACCCCAATCTCGGCGGCGTCATCGAGAAATCGGAAGATCACATCTCTTGTCATTTTCTTTTCATCATTGGCCTGAAGTTGCCCATAACAATACACACAACGATAAGTACATGCACGTGTAAGTGCGCAATCGATGGTAATGGGTGCTACCCTTTCCCCCTTGAGCCATGCATCCAGCCGTTCCTGGTGCCATGCGAGTTTGTGTCCATCAAGTATAAGTTCGTTCTCTCCGCTAACCATATCAGTCTATCCTTCCTCTTCTTATGGCTGTGACCGAATCTTCCGAATAACCGCCGAAGGTCTTTTTACGCCTGTAAAAGTCATTAAGCAACCTCAGGTACCCTTTCATGACCTTCAAGAGCGACGGCAATGAAACCGCTCGTGATATACCCTCTTTTCGTACACCCAACCTGTAAGGTACTTCGGCAAAGAGATAGCCTTTTTTCACCGTCCTGATCAGGATATCTGTCTGAAAAAAGAAGCCGCTACTCCTGTAGTCAAGCTCCTTGAGAAGGGATTTCCTGTATAGCACGGTTCCGTTCGTATAGTTGAAATTGACTAGAAACGTAGTATTAATTATCAAGCGATATATAAAAGAAAGCACGTTCCTGTAAATTGACCTGACTTCCTTGTTGAAAACGAAGGGTATCACTATATCAACGTGCTCC
>LVAA01000036.1 GCA_001603955.1 Syntrophobacterales bacterium Delta_02
CTGCAGGTCTATTTGAAATCCTTTCAGTATTAATGGTGCGTTAATACTGAATGAATATCTTTTTTGTATTGGCAGCGAAGCCAGCTTCTTCTACAATATCCTTAATTTACCGAAATAAAGATACCGAGAGGGCGGTGTTCCCGGGTGCCGGAGGTATCCCCTTGTGTACCAAAGCATCCGGCTCTCTCGACGGCTTGCGGTAATGTTATCGCCGTTGAATTCCGCGGGAAGGACACGCATGAGGATACCCGCGGACCTTTCGGAACATTTCAGGCCGGGCATTGGCGCAGGCCCTTTATATAGCGCAGCAGCACGAGGAGCGAAATGAGGGGAGGGGGTGATATGCATGCTCGTCAGGACCCTTGAAAACCGCCAGTACCTGTCCTTCGAGATCCGGACAGATCGATTGTTGCTGGCCGCCGTCATCGTTTGCGCCGCAGCCGTCGCAACCGCAGTTGTCGCATTGAATGATTATCTCAGCATTTCAGGCTCTGTAGATTACATGTTCTGGTAACCTGACTGCTGGATAGGGCAAATCCATTGCGGGATACTCAGCACAAACGACCGGTTAGTCCGGGAACTTCGGCGCTCCTTTGCCCCGGAGCTCCCGGACTCTTCCATTCCTTCATCGTTCCTTGCACCAGGTACCGTCGGGTCGATGCCCTTCATGCCCGGACCGTATCGCGTATATCTCGCCACGACCCGCGCGCAAGCCGCTATTGACCCTCTGGCTTCAGCTCGATCTCGTATGCATACGGGTTCTTTTCATAATTGCGAGTCAGGGAAAAGTAAAGGCCACGCGGGTGGATCGGGGTGAAATAATATTTGGATCGATAATCCCGGTCGCGTTCGTTGTTCGCCGCTCGACAGACGATCAACACTTTCACCCGCCACCGGACAGCCGCCCGGAAACAGGCAGGGAGGGATTATCAGTCGAAACAGGGCACTGAGGTCTAATCTATCACCCCTGATCTCCGTCAAGTATCCTTCGGACCGCCAATGCCAGTTCCTGACGGGTGAGGGGCTTTATGAGGAATCCCCGGATACCTATTTCTTCAGCCCTTTCCGGCGATACCGTCTCTGAGTGGCCTGTGCACAGGATGATGGGAATGTCGTTCCTGATACGCAGGAGCTCAGCACAGAGGTCCGACCCGGGCATCTGCGGCATGGCCTGGTCGGTGATGACGAGGTCGAAGAGAAAGGGGTCAGCCGAGAAGATCTCGAGGGCCTGCCTACCGTCCGGTGCGGCGGTCACCGTGTAGCCGAGTTTCTGGAGGGTCTCTCTGCCCCATTCAACGAGCAGGAGCTCGTCATCGACGAAGAGGATTCGTTCGGTGCCCCGAAGAAGCGCGCCCTGTTGCGTCTGTTCTTCGGCTTGCGCCTTCACCTTGGGCAGAAAGATCCGAAAGATGGAGCCTACCCCCGGTTCGCTCTCCACGGTGATCGTGCCGCCTAAATCCCTGACGGTCCCGTAGACCACGGCAAGGCCCATGCCGGAACCCTTGCCCACCTCGCGGGTGGTGAAGAAGGGCTCGAAGATCCTCTTCATCACCTCGGGGGTCATTCCCACGCCGGAGTCCTTCACCATGATCTGGAGGTACTCCCTCGATGCTGCATCGAGGGCGGAGGGGTCGGGCTCGAAGTCGGTGTCGGAAAGGGTGATCTCGAGAGCGCCCTTGTGGTCCTCAATGGCAAAGAGGGCATTGGTGGCAAGGTTCATGACGATCTGCTGGACCTCCACGCGGGCGGCGACCACCGTGTCGGAAGTGGTGCTGACAGAAAACTTCATGTCGATCGTGGCGGGGATGGAGGCCCGAAGCAACTTGATGGTCTCTTCCACGACAGGCGAGATGGCGATAGGCGCCCTCTCGTAGCTCGTCTTTCTCGAGAAGGCAAGGATCTGCTTCACCAGGTCCCGTGCCCGTGTGGCCGATGTCATGACTTTCTGGAGGTTCCTCTCCACCAGCGGACGGTCCGGCACGTCCTCGATGGCCATCTCGGTAAAGCCGATGATAGCGGCAAGGATGTTGTTGAAGTCGTGGGCGATACCTCCTGCCAGGGTGCCGATGGCTTCCATCTTGTGGGCCTGGCGGAGGGACTCTTCAAGGCGCGTTCGCTCCTCCATCTCTTTCCGGAGATTCTCGTTAGCGTGACGCAGTTCCTCGGTCCGCTTTCGTACGCGCTCTTCAAGCTCGTCGCGTGACCTACGGATCTCCTCCTCCATCCGCTTACGTTCCGTGATATCAATGTTCATCCCTACCCATTTCAGAACCGCACCGTTGCGGTCGCGAATCGGGGAGGAAACAACACTTGTCCATCTATAGTCACCATCGGGGCTCTTAAGCCGGAATTCAGCGTTTACGTTTTTTTCTTCTGAGACTGCCTCCCACCACAACCGCTCCACACCCTCGCGGTCATCTGGATGTATAGCATTTACCCACCCGGACCCGAACATTTCATCACGTGTCTGTCCGGTGTACGCTCGCCACGAAGGTAGATCCTTTGCTACCAAACCGGCAGCGTCCGCCTCCCAGACGGCCTGCGTGGACGCTTGTACGAGAACGCGGAAGCGCTCCTCGCTTTCGCGGAGGGCATCCTCGGCCCGCTTGCGCAAAAGCGACTCCAGGATCGTGGGGGTCAATGCTTCCAGGATTTCTCTGTCCCGTTCGGTGTAACCTCCCTCACGATTGCCGACCCCGATCATGGCGACAACCCTGCCCTCCTGAAGGAAGGGTACCCCGAGGAAAGCCGTTAGTTGCGGGTGTCCTTCGGGGGTGCCAATGCTTTCCGGATGAGAATGGAGATCGTTTGTCAGGAGACTTTTGCCCTCCCTGACGACATATCCAAACAGTCCTCTTATCTTGAGGGCACCCGGGAAACGATGGCCCGTCTTATCGCGCATCTTGCACAGTGCCCATCCGGGGTCGCTCAACGCCATATCAACCATAAGGCCGTCCGGGCTTACCTCGCCGATCAGGCTGAACTTGCTTTCGGTGATGGACTCAACAACGTTGAGGCAGGATTTACCGAATTCCTCCAGGGTTTTGCACCGATTGGCCTCTTCATGGATTTGTGTGATCGTGGTGAAGATCAGGTTCTGCTCGAGTAATCTAGCCTCTGCCTTCTTGCGTTCCGTGATATCTTCTACGATTCCTTCGTAGTGAAGCAGGCGATTGCTCGAATCCCGGCTCGTATGTACATTCAACCTTACCCAGATCTTCGATCCATCCTTTCTGAGAAATTCACATTCAAACCCCGAGACCTTATCATCTTTTTCAAGTGAATGTATGATCTCCGCACGACGCGCAGGATCGGCATAAACCTGGTGCGCGATGTCGGTAACTGTGCCCGTGAGTTCTTTGGGCGAGCCGTACCCCAACATCTTCGCTGCTGCAGGATTCGCCGCGATGACCCGGCCCTCCGGTGTGCTCTGGAATATACCATCCAGAGCGTCTTCGAAGATCGAGCGGAATTTCTTTTCCGATTCCTTCAGTTCTTTCTCTATTTTTCTCCTTTGTGCAAGCTGCTCTTCCAACTCACGGGTACGCCCTGCAACGAGCCTGCTAAGTTCTTCTTTCTCGAGCCGTTTTGACCGGTTTGCCTTCTTGATCTTTATCATGGCCCGTATCTGGGCGACGAGTTCCTGTTCGTCCAGCGGCTTGGACAAAAATCCTTCCGCTCCTGTCTCCAATGCATTTATGCGGTCCTCCCGGCTGGTTCTTATCGCGGTCAAGAACAGGACGGGAGTATCCCTCATATATTGATCCGCCTTAAGATGTCTGCACACCTCGTACCCATCCATTTCGGGCATGACAATGTCGAGGAGAATGACATCAGGATCTTTTGCAAGGGCAAGTTCAATGCCCTCTCTTCCATTCAATGCCGTAAGGATTGCAGCGTGGGGGAAGGCCTCTTTTATCATGGCCTTTAAAACGAGAAGGTTGTCCGCCCTGTCGTCTATGGCAAGAATACTAAGCTCGTTCTCAGGCTCCATCAAAAACCTCTTCAATGGCACTTATAAGCGTTTCTTTGTCAACTGGTTTTGATACGTACCCGTTAAAACCCCGGTTGAGGATTTCTTCGCGGCTACCCTTCATGGCATCCGCAGTGACAGCGATTATGGGTATATCCCGAATATCATCTTCGTTTCTTATATGATCAGCCACGGTAAATCCGTCCATATCAGGGAGGGCTATATCTAACAGGATAATGTCCGGTTTGTGCATTTTTGCCTGCGCTATACCCGACCGACCCTCAGTTGCCTCAATAATGGTGTATCTATCCTGAAGCAATGCTTTCACTGCCATCATGTTATCCGGGTTGTCCTCAATTACAAGGACGGTGATCCTTCCCGGCGTATTCGACGTAGATGGCCTTCTCGCAGGCGGCTTCTTCTCCTGGCGGTTCGATACCATCTTGCTGACCGCACCCAGCAGGTCTCTTTTGTTGATGTCGCCCTTTTGGATCAGTTGATGTATATTGTTTTCCACGAGCAGGGCCAGCTCCTCCCGGGTAACATGCTTGGCGGTCAGTATGATCACAGGAAGCCGCCTGGTTTCTTCCTGGCGGCGGATCGCGTGCAGAACTTCAAAACCATCCACCTCCGGCATCATGAGATCGAGGATGACGGCATCGGGTATAGTCCTGCCTATCTGTTCCAGGGCGTCCTGCCCGTTCCTTGCCGTCAGGATACAATACCCCTCGGCGGAAAGGATATCCGTAATCTGAATGATGGCAGGCTCGCTGTCTTCCACAAGGAGAATGGTCTTCCCTGAACAACCCGAAGAATCTGCGGACGGGGTATATTCAGGAAGTTGTATCCTTTCCGCGGCTCTATCCGTGGGGCGAGAAATATCCAAGGGCAGCCTGACAACAAACGTCGAGCCTTTCCCCGGCTCACTTTCCACATCAATAGTTCCTTGGACCATATTGGCGTATTTTTTTGCGATCGCCAGGCCAAGTCCGGTCCCCCCGTATCTTTTTGAGGTTCTTTCATCCGCCTGCCTGAACTCGTCAAAAATGTACTGGATCTTGTCCGGGGGAATCCCGATGCCGGTGTCTTTCACGAAGATGTGGATCTCGTTATCCGTATGCCTGGCAGAGATCGTTACACTGCCTTCTTCCGTGAATTTCACAGCATTGACAAGGATATTCTGCAGAATGTGCCTGCATTTCTCGAAATCGCTGGTCATGGGCGGGAGACCGCCGTCTATCTGGTTAGCCAGTGTTATGTTCTTTTTACGGGCCTGAAGATCAATGTTCGCCACGATTTGATCTATGAGCTCGCTCACGGTAAAACGGTTTAGTGCGATCTCCTCTCTCCCTGCTTCGATGCGCGACAGGTCAAGGAGGTCGTTTATGAGCTCGAGGAGATCCTGGCCGTTTCGTTCGATAACCTCGAGATAGCTGTATTCTTCATCGGGAATGGTGTTTTGCAACCTGTGACTGAGGACACCGGAGAGGGCGATCACCGCATTGAGAGGGGTTCTCAATTCGTGGCTCATGTTTGACAGGAAGGCGTTTTTAAGCTCGTTGGCCTTGTCCAGTTGCCGCTTTTGCATCTGCAATTCGGTATTCTGTTCAACAAGTTCAGCCCCCTGCGCCTCCAGTTCGCGCTTTTGCGCCTCCAGTTCGCGGTTCTGCTCTTCCAGCCGCTCGGCGAAGTTCTGGATCTTCTGGAAGGCCAGAACCCCGTTCATTCCGGCAGCCAGTGTGGCCTGCACCTGGTCCAGCAGCTGGATGGCAACCGTATTATAACTGTGAATGGTTCCGAGAGAGATCACTGCCACCGTTTCCCGTGCGACCTGCAACGGAATGGTGATGATCTCGGAAGGTGTCAACTCCCCGCTCACAGCAGGAAAGGTGAAGCGCGTGCTCTCGGGGACAATGATCCGCTGCATCCGGCCCGTAGCCAGTGCCGCCCCGAACTCACCCTCGCGCTCCTTCGCAGAGAACGAGGCGCGCCCGCCGGAACCCAACCCGATGGATTCGAAGTGCTCGAAATCGGTCTTCGCTTCATTGAGCAGGTAGACGGCCCCGATCTGAGAACCCGTTTGTTCGAGGAACATCTCGAGCACCTCACGGCAGAAGTCGCGCGCGCCCGTTTCCCGAAGCATTGCGCCGGCAAGGTCCGCGGCCCGTCTGTTAATCACCATTTGCGTCTCGATCGTTTCCGCCATGGTGTTAAACATGGTAGAGAGAACACCGAACTCATTGGCGGAAACATACCCGCTGCGGGAATCCATGTTGCCTTGCTGCAACCCTTCCGTGGCCAGACTCAGTTCTTTCAGCGGGTCTCTGATAGCTTTCAGGAGAAGCGAGATAATGATCAGGGTCAGGAGTAAGCAGCCGGCAGCAACGAGAATCAACTGGCGATTGAGAAAGCTCTTCTGGTTCTCAGCATCTCTGTAAAACCTGTCGGCCCGTTCCCGGGCGAAGTCGTCCATTTTCTTGATGTCGCCCATCACCATTCTTACGTGAAGACTCACTATACCTTTCGATTTGGTTCGGGCCAACGCCTCGGCCCTCTTTCCCTCCCTGAGCAACCGTATGGTCTCCTCACGCATGGAATTCCACGTGGCAAATTCATCATAGACCTTGTCAACGTCTGTGCGGGGGCCGAGGTAACTTTTGTAGAGCGTATCGAATTGCCGGAACGCGTTGGCCTTATTTATGTCGATGTCGTTGATAGCAGCTGCGATCTCTTCTTCGTCCTTAGCGAAAAACAGGTTCTTCATTCCCTTGTGCATCGTCACTATATCAACTTCAAGCTCCCCCAGGGCCCTTCTTACCATAAGCGGATGATCATACAACCCGCGCGTTTCCTGCCACATCTTGTCCGTCTGTATCCAGGATAGCGTGGTAAGGAGGATGATAGAGACCGCAATGACGCCGAGAACCAGTTTCAAGTGTGTCCCGACTCTAAGATCTTTGATCTTCATGAATCATATCCTTCGTTTCGTTAGTTGATAAACAGGGGCGGGTGGCGCCACGGCGCTAAAGCCTCCCGCCTGTTCGATTATCGCCCGCTCCGCCTCGCCAGTCACAAAAAAACCTTCGTCAGACAGGCACTGCCTGAGTTTGTCCAGGACAAATTGATGGATTTCCTCCCGGTAATACAAAAGGAGGTTGCCGCAGATAACGATATCGAAGTCTCCATAGATGCTTGACGGCGGGCATATGGAACTCCTGTCCATCAGATCGTAAAAGGAGAAATCGATCCTGTCCCTGAGTTCAGGAACCACCTCGAAGGTTTCGTCCTTCTGGATGAAGTAGGTATGAATATGCCTCATGCTTACATTACCTATGGCCTTGACGTCGTATGCGCCTGCCCTCGCGCGAGCGAGTTCTGCCACAGAAATATCGGTGCCGAAAATGCGGAAGGAAACGTTTAACCCCCGTGCAAGAACCAACTCATCGAGCAAAATGGCAAGAGAATACGCCTCCTGACCGGCTGCGCAACCTGCCGACCATACCCTGATCTCCGGTGGATGACATTTCTGTTTCTGTTGGACCAGCCTGGGCAGGATCACGTGTTCGAGCAGGCCAAAGGTAAACCTGTTCCTGAAAAACTCGCTGTACGTGATGTTCAATGAACTGCAGAATCGATGAGCCTCTCGGGCATCCCCCGAAAGCTGATGGAGGTAATCTGCGATTGTCCCAACCGATATCTCGCGCAACCTCTTTTCAACGGTCTTTGCAATGAAGGCTTCACTGTACCCGGCAATATCCTTACCGTACAACTCACTCATCAACTCTATGATCTCTTGCAGTTCTTTCTTCATCGGGAAACCAAAAAAGGGTTGGACGGCTAAATAAAGGTCACGTACACACTGCATATTCCCTTACACCCACATAAACATCATCTCACATAATTATCGCACTTCCATCTTTTTTTGCAACAGAAGAGACCGGTCCTTAAGTAGTTGGGGGTGGACATCACTACCATAAAAGAGCTTTTAGGACACAAGAGTCTGACCATGACGATGATATACGCGCACCTTGTACCATCGCACAAGGTTCGTGCGGTCAGCATTCTGGATCACACTATTGACGTAGATGCATCGGGAGACATCCCCCAGAGCTCAACTGCATATTTACTGCACACTAGCCGGGGTAAGGGAAAGTTGGAGGTTGTGTAAGTGCTTGATAAACTTGGTGGGCCGTCAAGGATTCGAACCTTGGACCAATTGATTAAGAGTCAACTGCTCTACCGGACTGAGCTAACGGCCCTGAGATTGATTTTTATAGCATAGACGTGGGGTTATCTGCAAGAATTTTGTCATTTCCACTTCTCCGCACTCCTTCCTGCGGGGCAGCCCGTTTCACCCCGACCATCGTCCCCGGGAAACCATATCCCTCCTGGCGCAAGAGTTACACGGCCAGCGCGCTGGCCTGTCCGTCCGACGGGCCCCCGATCTCCTGCCGCTGCCTCTTTGTGTGCTCCCGGAGCACTCTGCGCGCACGGCTGAAGGTCTCCCTCAGAACGCGCGCGAGTGGTTCATGTATCTCGCTTTCCTTCGATTCCCTGGCCACAACGAAATCCCTTTCCGGCAGGGTCATGGCGATGTGGATCCGGTACCGCTTCCCGGAGCGTTGACGCCGCTGCTGTTCTTCCAGCGTGATGCGACAAAACCCGATGCGCGGAAACGCCTCCACGAGCTTTCTTACCTTTTCCCTTATCGATCTCTCGACACTCCGGTCCCCTTCCATATCCCGAAACGAAACCTCCAAAATGGTCATTAGGTACACCCCGTCTTTCTGGAATTCCTTTCCGTCATTCAAGAGACATGCCATTCTTCCTGCTCACGCAGGCGAGGTCCCCGGCGGCGCACGTGGACAGGTAAGCCGCGAATAATCATCCTCTTTTCACTCATCCGGAAGCAGTGAAAGGATGTGATGAAGGAAAAAGATCCCGAGGCATGCCGCCCCAATCGTGGCACTATGCCTCAATAAGTATCCGCGGGTCTTCCTTCCCTGCGCCGTTTCCGATGACCGCAGGGTGTTGTTTGGCTGCGATCACCTTCCGGAAGCGCCGAAAAGTCGAGAATGACCCCGTGGGAGACGGACCCCTCCCCTCTGGCATGAATATTGAAACCGTTGTTACGAAGAGAAAGGGAGACACGATGCCGGAATTCCCTGACGTGGAGATATTCAAGCAACATCTTGACGCGACGTCACTTCATAGGGAGATCCGTGGCGTCAGAATACTCAGCGATCGCATTCTCACGGGGGTTTCATCAGACAGGTCCTCAAGGCTCCTGCGTAAGAATGCCACGGAGAGATCCATGCCTGGAAAACCCCGCGGAGGTCATGCATGCTCACCAGCCAGAAACAATTGAAGTTGCGGGAAAGACTGCTCCGGGAACGCGACCGCATCCTTGAATCCCGTGCCGAGCTCGAGGACTATCGCCGCGATCTTCTGGAACGAGAGATCGAGTTGGAGGAATCCGCCCAGAAGGCAGATATCTCAGAACCCCTGGCCTCTATCAATGATCGCGGAGAAGACAGGCTCGAGGCGGTGGACAGGGCTCTGGACAAAATGGCGACCGGCCGCTACGGCATCTGTGAACATTGTGGAAAAAGGATCGAAGAGGAACGCTTGGAGGCTATCCCCTGGGCGACGTTGTGCCGCCGGTGCAAGGAGGAGTCGGAGAAGGAGACAATGCCCCGGGCACGCCCCGAGAGACAGCCGGCGTCCGGCCTTCCTCCCGATCTTCAGGGTCTCCCCGACGAGGATATAGTCCGCTACATCTACGAAGAACTCGAACAGGACGGTCGCATCGAGCTTGGCGAGTTGACGGTCAATGTCGAGAACAAGACCGTCCATCTCGGGGGCTTTCTCCCCGGCGATGCACAGAAACAGGCCCTCATGTCCATCCTCATTGACACGCTGGGCCTCGTGGACCTGGTGGACGAAATCTCTATCGATCCTCTCCTGCGCGAAACGGCACAAGGCGAACCGGGCGAGAGGGAAAGAATCGGTGAGGCTCAGGAGGAGTCATCCATTGAAACGGAAACGGAAGACGCGTACACCTCCCGGACCACGGGGGCAACCCTTTCCCCTCCCGATCAGCTGATCCCCGAGGAAAAGAAAACGCGGGAATAGCATGCATCGCCGTCAGGAGCAGGATCTCTGCCCCCGACGGTTCATGCCCGTCGCCATCCCTTTTTTACGCCGCGGGCATCCAGTCGATAGACCGTCTCGAAAGAATTGAAGAGATCGAGGTACTGCTCGAGATAACGGGTCAGCAGAAACTTCCTTCTAACCGTTTCTCTCGCGGCCTTTCCCAGGCGCTCCCGCAGTTTCCTGTCCCTGAGCACCTGAACGATCCTTCTTGCCGCGTCTTCGATATCCGAGACAAGAAACCCGTTGGTGTTGTTATCGATCTGGTACCTGATGCCCCCCACGTTCCCTCCGATCACCGGTGTCCCCTTCCACATGGCCTCCGCCACGGTCAATCCGAACCCTTCGCGGATGGATTTCTGCAGGACAACGGCCGCCTTCCTTTGGAGGGCGTTCACCAGCGCGGTATCCTGGTGGCTCAATATGAGGACCCTCTCCTCCCTGCACTCCAGGAGGGACTCGTACACCTCCGGGCCTTCCGGGTCATCGGTGGCCACATTGCCCAGTAGGACCAAAGTGCAATCCAACTGCCTTCTGGCTATTTTGTACGCCTCTATGACACCCTGTGGGTCCTTCCAGCGATCGAACCGCGATATCTGGACGACCAGGGGCAGGTCCGTCGGTATCCCGTAACGCTCAAGCCGCTCCTCAACCTCCCCTTCGGTCATGTCCCGGTTCAGAATGGAGAAGGGATCGATGGCAGGCATGAAGAAGACCTGCGGTGTCTTGAGCTTCTTCCTGTAGTCCTTGATGCTCAGTATCACCGCATCGTATTTCTCAATATAGGGAACAAGATAGTCCCAGAGTTCCCTGTTGGGGTTGGAGAGGTCAACATGGCATCTCCAGAGCCAGGGACCGTTCTTCCTGTAGCCGTCCACCATGGGAAGAGGCTGGGGATCGTGGATGATCACCATGTTGTGGTCGTCCAGGTGGTTTCTGATGACATTCTCGTAGATCACTTCCTCGTAGATGTCCATCTTGCGGTCACTGAGGTTGATGTCGCCGCCCTGGAGGGCGTTGTGCATCTTCTTGGTTATGCTGAAGAAATCGGGGGCCCCCTGTATCACCCTCCAGCCCGTCTTGATCCCCACACTGTTCATGAGGAGCGTGAGCGAGGTCAGAAGCTCCGCCACTCCGCCGCCGTAATACGTGGAATTCACATTGGCGACGTGAAGGTGCTGGAGCTTCCCGGCCTTGTCGAGTATCCGGCCGATCGTCTCCGGCCCCACGAACTGTTCGTAATCTTCGATCTGAACGATCCTGTGACGGTCCGGCATGCCTATCCTCCTTTCAATGAAGCATGTTCCTTGATGACTACCTGCCGGAACAACCGCTCGGTGTCACCCCGGCAGCACAGTCCGGTCCCCGGTGACATGGTTGCCGCGGCACCCGCTGCCACGCCGAAAGAGACCGCTTCCCCAAGCGTCTTCCCCCTTGCAAGGCTGAGCACGATCCCGGCCACCATGCTGTCTCCGGCCCCCACGACACTGCTCACCTGGACAGACGGAGCTCTCACGTGCTCACAGCCGTTCCCGGACACCGCTAGGGCACCTTCGGCACCCAGCGAGATGACAACCGCCTCTACCCTGCCTTTCCCGATGAGTTCCCGGGCGCTGTCTTCCAGTTCGAATTCATCACGGATCTCGTGTCCGACGAGGTCCTTCATCTCCCTCATGTTCGGTTTCAGCAGATACGCCCCCGCCTGCGAGGCGAACCGAAGGGGTTCACCCGATGTGTCGACGATCAGCCTCGCTCCCAACTGCGACGCGATATCCGCCACCCTGGCGTAGAAATCATCGGGAACCCCCGGGGGAAGGCTCCCGCTCGCCACGAGATAACCCGGTTTCGGGCGCAGGAATGACACCACTTTGAGACATTGCCACCATTCCTCCTCCTTCAGCGTCGGTCCCGTCATGCCAAAACGAAACTGGCGCCCCGTCGACTCCTCCAGAATGGTGATGTTTTCTCGCGTTGGGCCTTCGGTGAAGATGGAACGGTGCGCTATACCCTCTTGCTCCATGAATTCGTCGAGCATCTCCCCGAACGTGCCTCCGGCGGGGTAGAGGGCCGACGACTTCCCGCCCAGTATCCCGATCGCCCGCGACACGTTGATGCCACCGCCCCCCGGGCCGTACACCGACCGTCCGCAACGCAGTTTGCGGTCGGGGAAAACCTGGCCGACACCCGAGCTGATATCTATGGACGGGTTCATTGTCAGCGTCACTACATGTTCCATGTGGTCGAGCCTTTCTTCATTCCCCAATGGTCGCATTCCCTTTTCCCCCTGTGAGGGCCTCAAATCCGGCCACGATATCCAGAAGTTCTTCCGTTATGGTCATCTGCCTCATCTGATGGAAGGTTCTCCTGAGTTCGGACAACTGATCGTCGATATTCTTCTCAGCGGCCTGCATGGATGCCAGCCGGCTGGCGTTTTCGCTCGCGAGCGACTCCGCGAAGGCCCGGAAGAGCGATACGAACATATATTCCCTGATGACGGCGGAGAAGAGGACTTCCCGGTCCGCAGTGAACATCGGGAGAACCCGGGTGGGCCAGGACCTGCTCCTCAGGCCCGCCAGCCATTCCTCGTCCACCGGCAGGAGAAGGAACTCACGGGGACGGTAGGAAGCCGCCCCCTGGAGTACGCTGTAGAATAACAGGACCCTGTCTATTCCTTCCGCCGATTGCCAGCGTTCTATCTCCAGCAACAGGTCCCGCACGGCCGGTCCGATACCGGCGACCGAGCCTGGGACCGGCAGGTGATACTCAACGGAATATCCAGCGTCCTCCATTCGGTCTCTCACACGCACACCGACCGCAAGGACGACCCTCTCACGCACGCCTGAGACATCCATTGCAGCCACCGCGTGCGAGACCACCTGTTCGTTGAGAGAGCCGCACATCCCGTGGTCGGAACCAAAGACGATCGCTCCGAGCCTGTCCCCCGGAACACGCCGAGCCCTTACGGGCGTGCCCGGAACGCTCCGCAGAATGACCTGGAGAGCCATATCGACGGCCCTGCTGTAATCCCGGAGCGATTCCACCGCCCTTTCGTATTGCCGGATGCTGACCGCGGCAAGCGCCTTCATGGTCCTGACCACCGACTGAAGGTCTTCCGTGCTCCGGATCCTCCTGTTTAGAGCCGTAAGGGTAAACATGCGTTATTCATCCTCCCCATTCCTGCCTCGCTTCCCGGATCCCCGGTATCGCGCGAGCTTCACCGAGGATCGCCTCGCGGTCCTCTCGCGTAAGCTTGCCTCCCCGCTCTATCCTTTCACAAAGGCCCGGCAGTTGTCCTGTGACCGCCTGGCAGATCTTCCTTTCGACACCGGCGACCTCCTCAAGAGGTAGATCGTCAAGCAGTCCCTCGTTCACCGCCAACAGGACGGCTATGTGCTCCGAGACCTTCATCGGGGAATACTGGGGCTGTTTGAGGACTTCCCTGACCCGGCGGCCACGCTCCAGGGTCTTTTTCGTTTCCTCATCGAGGCGGGTGCCGAACCGGGCAAACGCTTCCAGCTCCACGAACTGGGAATAGGCAAGGCGCAGATCGCCCGCCACGGCCCGGTACGCGTGGAATTGCGTTTTTCCACCCACCCTTGACACCGATCTCCCCACATCCACTGCCGGCAGGACACCCTTTTGAAATAGATCGGGAGAGAGGTAGATCTGACCGTCGGTGATGGAGATCAGGTTGGTGGGGATATAGGCCGAGATGTTCTGGGCCTCCGTTTCGACAACGGGCAGGGCGGTGACCGAGCCGCCCCTCAGTTCCTCCTTCAGATGCGTGGACCGTTCAAGAAGCCGCGAGTGAACATAGAAGATGTCGCCCGGAAAGGCTTCTCTGCCCGGAGGTCTGCGAAGCAGCAGGGAGAGTTCCCGGTAAGCCCGGGCATGACGCGTGAGATCGTCGAACACCACCAGCACGTCCCTTCCCCTGGCCATGAAGAATTCCGCGATCGTCATTGCCGCATAGGGCGCGGTGAACTGCAGGCCGGGCGGGTGCTCCTCCGTGGCCACAACAACGATGGAATGATCCATGGCCCCGTACTGACGAAGGTCGGCCACGACCTTGGCCACGGCAGAACCCCGCTTGCCGATGGCGCAATAGATGCAAATGACGTCCTTGCCCCTCTGATTGATCATGGTGTCCACCGCGATCGCCGTCTTCCCCGTCTGGCGATCTCCCAGTATGAGCTCGCGCTGCCCCCTTCCTATGGGTATCAGGGCATCGATCACCTTGAGGCCCGTCTCGAGGGGAACGGTCACCGGCAGCCTGTCCAGGATGGCCGGGGCGGCCTTTTCTATGGGATGGCGCCGCGTGGAGCGAAGGGGACCTTCACTGTCAAGGACGCGCCCCTGCGGGTCGATCACCCTGCCGATAAGAACCTCGCCCACGGGAACATCCAGTACCCTGCCCGTCCTGCGGACGAGGGAGCCGGCACCGAGGCTCCCGCCCTGATCCAGGAGCACGACCCCGATCTCCTCAAGGTCCGTGTTAAAGGCGATACCCGGGATGTTGCCGGAAAAGAGCAGCAGCTCTCCAGATCTCACCGTGGGAAGCCCCTTGACACGGGCAATTCCCCTCGAGACAAAGGTAAGAACACCGATCTCCTCCACCCTGAAGCGAGGGCGCAATTCGCCAATCGCCCGATCGAATGCGGAAAAGGTTGCTTCCAGGACGGGTAAGACCGTTTCCTTCCGTCGAACACTCTCCTTCATGTCTTTTGCGGTCCCTCCCCTTCGTCCCTGCGGCCCTCGCGCGCCTCTTCCTCGAAGACGTCCCTGACACCAGCCTCCAGCGACCCGAGGTAATCATCGACGGTCCAGGCAAGCTTGTGGTCCCTGCTTCTCAATTCGATCCCAAGGACCATATCCGGTGAGGTGCGGAATTCCAGATCGATGTTCTCTTCAAGCGTGTTCCTCAGAGCTTCCCTGATCTTCCGCCGGTCATCCTGCCCGATATCAAAGGCGCTTACGATGGTAAGGCGGCCGTTCATCTCTTCCGCCCTCGACGGAAGCGCGTCCCGCCCCTCCTTATCGAGCTCCCTGATACGCATGACAAAGGTATTCACGACCTGGGTCTCGAGATCGGCGCTGGCGAGGTCGTTCATGATCCGCCGGGCTATGACGCAGACCTCCCGGGCCACGTGCCGCCGCAATTCGTCGAGGAATACATCCCGTTCCTGCATAAGGGCCTCGCGCCATCCCTTTTCAAGGCCGGCTACCTCTTCGCGTACCTTCTGGACCAGCTCTTTCCTCTTCCTGTCAGCCTCTTCTTCAACCCGGGCCAGCAGCTCCCGGCGTTTCTCGTCGATCTCCCGGCTCTTCTCCCGATAGGAGCGGGCTTCCTCCTCTGCCTGCCTTTCCCTTTCCTGCGCATCCGTGAGGCGGGAGGCGATCCTTTCCTCCCGTTTGTCCATCGCCCTTATGACCCTGCCGTAAAGAAGGTATTTGAGCAAGGCCACAAGGACCAGGAAATTTATGATCTGGGCAACGACCGTGAACCAATCGATGAGCACGGAACCCTCCTACTTTGCGATCACATGGTCCCAGAAGGGATTGGCGAAGATGAGGATCATGGAGATAACAAAGCAATAGATAGCCGTCGATTCGATCATGGCAAGACCCACGAAAAGGCTGCGCGTGATCGTCCCGGATTCATCGGGTTGCTGGGCAATGGCGGTCAGGGCCTGGGCTATCGCCCTTCCTTCGCCGAGAGCCGGACCTATCGATCCGATGGCAATCGTGATCCCCGATGTAACGACTGAAGCCATACCGATCAGAGTGACACTGTCCATGGTCTTCTCCTTTCTGATCCCCCGCGGCCTCCGTCCCCTGATACAGGAGGGAAGATCAAAACCCGCCGAAGAGGGGCCCTGAGGGTTATTTTCACCGGTGCGCTCCGTTGTTCGCACCGTTTCCTTCGTTCTCTTTCTCCTCCTTCTCGCTCCGGGCCCGCGTTGCGGAAGCAATGTACACCATCGCCAGGATCGAGAAGATGTAGGCCTGGATCATGCCCGTCAGGAGGCCCAGGGCCTGGATGACGATGGGAAAAATGAAAGGTGTAACGGCCAGCAGGATGGCGACGATCTTCGTTCCGCTCATGATATTTCCGAAGAGCCTGACAGCCAGGGCCAGCGTCCTGGACAGTTCACCGATCACGTGGAAAGGAAGCATGAACACTGTCGGTCTGACATAGTGCCTGAAGTACCCGGTCACTCCCTGGTCCATGATCCCGTACAAAGGCACGGCAACAAAGACGCATATGGCCAGGGCCGCCGTGGTCGAGAGCGATCCGGTCGGAGGAACGTATCCCGGCACCACCGCCAGGAAATTAGAGACGGCGATGAAAAGGAATAACGTCCCGATAAAAGACAAATAGGGCCCCGGCTCGCTTCTTGTGACATCACGTATGTGATCTCTCATTGCGCTCACCAGTATCTCCAGAAGGTTCTGCCACCTGGAGACGGCCGTTCCAGTCGAAAGATCCCGCGTCACGAGCCAGCAGGCAAGCACGAGCAATGCCATGATCGCCCACGTGAAGACCATGGTCAGGTTTACGTGGACAAGCCCCCATTTCCAGAGGATAACGGCATCGGGACTGATTTCTTTCAGACTCATAGGGTCCAAGAGAACCTCACTTTGTCCTGGGTGCCCCTCGCGCTCCCTGAATGCGCCTGCCAAGGATCACCTTGATGAGCATAAAACCGGCAAGGGCAGCGATAAGCCTTTCCCAGCGACCTCCCATGATAAGATAGAAACCGAACAGGGTCACCGCCATCATGATCAGGAAACGGCCGAAGACCAGCACAACGGGTCTTTTGACCCGGCCAAGACGGGACAACACGATCCACAGCGATCCGAAATGGAAGAATCCCAGGACCGCTCCCAGTATCACGCAGACGAAGTAAACAACTACATCCATGGCGACCTACCTTTTCTCCTCCTGCGGCCAGCGGTCAAGAAGGAAGCTGACCGCCACGGGAGACAGCACGCAAGTTGCCGCGGAGACCATTATCATGCCGGTGAATATCTGGGGCGAAACGATCCCCTGGTCAAGACCCCGCTTCATGACAACCATCGCGATCTCCGCCCTTGGAACCATGCTGGTACCGATCAAGACACCGCTCCTCCACCCTTTGATAAGGACCAGCGGTACTCCGTTGCCCGCAAGCTTCCCGAGGATCGCCACCACCAGCAACACCATTCCCGGTCCCGCTGAAGTCCCGAAGTGGTAGAGGTCCATGTGCATCCCGATACCCACGAAGAAGAAGGGACTGAACAGCTCGTAGACCGGCAGGAAGGAGCCTTCCATTTTTACCGCCTGAGGATCGCGACTGAACATCAGTCCCGCGAAAAAGGCACCGATCGCGAGGGAAAAACCGATCAATCCGGCTATAAAGGCGATGATCAGACCTATCCCGACCACCGTGAGCATGGGATCAGGGGGGCGTTCAAAGCTCTTAAAGTACCTCGTCAGAGGACCTTCCAGAAAACGTGAGAACAAGAAACAGAAAACGCCAAAGCTCAAGACCTTTACGAGGAAAACACCGCCCGTCAGCGCAAGAATGCGACCGATGGAGATCGACCGCGCTTCCTGGATCGCGGGTACCAGCGCGAAGAGCAATGCCATGAACACGACCGCCGTGATGTCGTCCAGTTCCGCGACATCGACCAGTATGGACCCGTTCGGGGATCTGAGTGCGCCCTTGTTCTCCCACACCGTGACGGAAGTCCCCATGCTGGTAGCCGTGAGAGCGATACCAATCACAAGACTGGCGAGGAGGTCAAGTCCCAAAAGGTAGAAGGCAACCGCGAAACCGGCAAATCCGCTTATGAAAATGTTGCCCATCCAGACGATACTGGCCCGGCGCAGTTGCTTGAGAAGCATCTTTGTCTTGCTCTCCAGACCCACCCGGAAAAGCAGCGTCACAAGCCCGATGGTGGCCAGAAAGGCGAAAACCTCTTCGGAGCCGGTATCGAGCCAGTGGAACTGCCGGTCCGACATCCTCAACATCAATCCCATTCCCAGGTATCCGACAAGGGGGGGTATGCCGACCCGGTCCAGGCCCGACTTTATCCACATGATAAGGACGACCATGCCGCCTATCAGTCCCGTCAGAAAAACAAGATCCGTCGCATACTCAGTCATGTCTGCTCTCGCGTTTCACCCAGTACCAGGCATTGAGACAGCCCAGGGCCACGCCGGCGATAAGTCCCGTGAGTGTCCACGAGATGCGACCGGGCCACCGCATGTCGATCCACACTCCCACGGCCAGACCGACCAGTGTCGGAACGGCTACGGACCATCCGACAAGACCGAACATTCCCAGACCGAACCAGATGCCCCTGTCCTGTCTCTCCCTGGCCTCCAATTTCCGGTCGGCCTTGTGTCCCACGTCCTCGACCATCCTCTCTTCCGCCTTCTTCCCCTCCTCACCTCGCGATGAACGGTCAGTCGCCATGTTCCCTGATCTCCAGAAATCTTCGTATGAAATTGACCTCTATCCTGGACACGGCCGACCTGGCCGCTCTTTCGTGTTCGTCCAGGATCTTGAATTCCTCCTCAACGACCCGCCTGAGCTGTTTCAGATCGGGACCCAGCATGGCGTTCCTGACAGAAACAAGAACCTCCCGGCCGGACTTCACCAGAACACCTTCGTCCACGGCGACAAAGTACTCCTTTCCATCCTCTGATTCATACGACAAGAGACCGGGAACAAGAGCGGTCACGAAATCGATATGCCGGGGCAACAGACAAAATTGACCGTTCAGGGCCTCCGCAATCACCTTCCGCACCCCTTCCTCCAGAAACACATGGTCCGGGAGCAATATCTTCAGGTTCATCTCTTCCTCACCTCTTCGATCCCGCCGAGCATGTACAGGGTCCGTTCAGGCATATCGGAAAACTCGTCGTTGAGTATCTTCTCGCAACCGTCAATGGCATTCTCGATGGCAACGGTTCTCCCCTCGTATCCCGTGAAGGCTTCGGTCACGAAGAAAGGCTGCGTGAGAAACCTCTCAAGGCGCCTCGCCCGGTAAACGCTTCGTCTGTCCTCCTGGGAAAGCTCCTCCATACCCAGCATCGAAATGATGTCCTTCAATTCCTCGTAGGTCGCAAGGGTCTTTCGTATCTCCTGCGCAATAACGTAGTGCCTGCGGCCGACGAGATGGGGTACGAGCATGCTGGAGGAAGACTGCAGGGGATCGATGGCCGGATAAAGCCCTTCACTCGCTTTTTTCCGGGAAAGGACGATGGACGCCGACAGGTGCCCGAAGGTGTGCACCGCCGCGGGATCCGTGAAATCATCCGCCGGGACGTAGACCGCCTGGACCGAGGTGATCGCTCCCGTGGTGGTGTTGGATATCCGCTCTTCGAACTCCGCAAGCTCCGTTCCCAGTGTCGGTTGGTAACCCAAACGGGAGGGAAGCCGGCCCATGAGACCCGATACTTCCTGCCCCGCCTGAATGAAACGGAATATGTTGTCGATGAGGAGAAGCACATCCTGTCTCATATCGTCCCTGAAGAATTCGGCGATCGTAAGGGCGGCATGACCGACGCGGAACCTCGCCCCCGGAGGCTCATTCATCTGGCCGAATACCATGACGGTATTGTCCAGCACTCCGGCCGCTTTCATCTCCCGGTACAGCTCTTCCCCCTCCCGGCACCGTTCTCCTATCCCGCAGAAAAGGCTCACCCCCTCATGCTGACCCACCATGTTGTGGATCATCTCCATGATAAGGACCGTCTTCCCCACACCGGCACCCCCGAAGAGACCCGCCTTTCCCCCTCTCTCCAGCGGGGAAAGGACATCGATAGCCTTGATACCGGTGGTAAAGATCTCCGAACGTGTCGAACGGCGCTCGAGAGAAACGGGTTCCCGGTGGATCCGCCGCCACTCTTCGCCCTTCAGGGCCTCTCCCCTGTCGATGGTCTCCCCGAAGACATTGAGCACCCTGCCCAGCACCCTTTCTCCCACGGGTACTCTCAGGGAATGCCCTGTATCGACAACCTCCGACCTCAGGGCCAGGCCTTCAGTGGAGGTGAGGGCAATGCCGCGCGTCGTTCGGGAATCGATATGGTTGACGACCTCAATGGCCACGGTACCTTTGTCCCCCGCCCTCAGGATATTGTAGAGGGGCGGAAGACGCTCAGGAAACCTGACGTCCACCACGCTGCTGCGGACGGAAACGACCATCCCCGTCCCGGTCGATCCATACTCTTGCACATCGTTCATCGTTCATCTTCCCCATCTTCTACCCCTGTCCATGTCGTGGACCGTCCCGGGAGGAGACTCTGCAACTTTTCCTTGCCCGGTCTTTAGAGGCAGCGAACCACGATCATGAGCGCAAGGGCCAGGACCGCCAGCCAGAAGCAGATCCCCGACACGAGTCTCTTCCTTGCCTCCCTATCCTTCTCGCCCTCCTTCACCAGTTCCACCGTGGTCCCCTCCCTGACCGGAAATATGACGGCAACAAGAACTAGGGACAGGACCAGGCCAAGGATGAAAAAGGGAAACCAGGTGACTTCCCCGATGGCAGGCCCCCTGACCGGGTACCATATCCTGCCGGCCCATGCCCCGGGGAAGACAACCACGAAAAAGGTCAAAAAACCGTTCCAGCCACCTTTTTTTCGAAACACGAAAACAAAACCCCCTTATACATCAAAGAAACCGAGGCGGAGATCAGGAGATGCTTGATAGACATGACCACTTCATGTCGGTCGCACCAGGTCGGTACCGGTATCATTTGAAACGGGAGGCCGCCTGCTGATACGCCTTGTCCATCTCCTCCAGGGCGGAGTCCAATCCCGTTTTCATGTCTTCCCAGGCCTTGCCGGACGCTGACTGCATCTTTTCAAGCTCCTTGGCGGCTTCCTCCCTCTTCTTGCGGAGTTCGGTGATCTGCTGATCCATTTCGGCCCTGGCCTCTTTCTTCATCTTCTCCGCTTTCGTTCGCATCTCATCGAGCTTTTTGTCGTAATCCTCGAGCTTGGCCTGCACCTTTTGACGGTATTCGTCCATCTGCTGGCGGGTGTAAGCCTCTGCCGTCTGAGCCGCCTCTCCCGCCTCCTTTTTTACCTCCTCCATGGTGACCGGCTTCTTTGTCTCGGCGGGCTCTTCCTTCCCCCCGCATCCGGCAAGGATCATTGCGCCCATACAAGCAAACAATACCATTAGTCTCTTCATCCCTTTTCCTCCTTTGTTTCGTTCTTATGTCTCTCCCCACAGTCGCTTACCGCAGGGACTTCAAAATTCCGGCGTCCGCTCCGGGAAGCGGCGGATGGATACCAACACCGAAGGCGATCTCGAAACCGGCGCGCGAGTGGTCAGGAGCGGGCATATCCCTCGGCCCCGGATATCGTTCGCATAATTCTCACTTGCGGCCGGGATCGTCACGCCTCCTCCAGTTCGACCTTGAGCGAAAGGAACTTCAGCATGTCCTTGAGGGCAAGGACCCCGACCAGGCGGTCTCCCGCGGCTACCAGCAGACGGCTGGCCCCGGTCCTGGTCATGAGAGAAAGGGCCTTCATAGCATCCGCCTGAGGGCCTATGACGTTTTCGTCGGAACAGGGGGTGGATATCTCTTCAACCTTCTTTCTCCCCCATTCTTCGCGCGGGACATCCTTCACCTGTTTCGTCGTCACGCAACCGACCAGCCGTCCCGTATCCTCAACGACGGGAAACATCTTGTAGTGATACCTGTAGACATAGTCCTCCACCAGGTGTTCCACGGAGGTCGAGCGCTTCACGGCGACGGGCTCGGTGTTCATGAAACGCTCCACCGGTTCCCCCTCGAGGGCCCTGCGGAGAAGGAGCTGTTCGTAGGACGACCTGGCGGCCCCCCTCAGGAACATACCGATCAGAAACCACCACATGCCGCCGATGAAATTTCCCCCGAAGAACTGGAAAACCCCCAGGATGATGAGGAGCATCGCGAAACCCGAACCGATCCTGGACGCGATCCGCGTCGCCCACCTGAGGTCCTTTTTCCATCCCCACAGGACGGAACGCAGCATACGTCCACCATCGAGGGGAAAGGCCGGCATCAGGTTGAAGGCAGCCAGCAGGCCATTGATCATCGCCAGATACATGAGGACTCCCGCGACCGGTCCCGGCTGCCGTACATTGAAAAGCAACAGGTAGACAGCGTAAAAGACCAATCCTATGAGAACGCTCGACAGGGGCCCCGCGATGGCCATTACGAACTCGGCCCGGGGATTGGGTGGTTCTTCACCCATCTCCGCCACCCCGCCAAATATGAACAGGGTGATCCCCCGCATGCCGATGCCGTACCTCCTGCCGACGAGGGAGTGGGAGATCTCGTGAAAGACAATGGAAAAGAAAAGCCCCAGGGTCCCGACGATACCCATAAGCCAGTACGTCCCGGCAGGAAGATCCTCGTAGCGCGCGGGGAAAAAACCCATCGAAAGAGACCAGGCCACGAGTATCGCCAGGACGACCCAGCTGGGATCGATCCCCACCTCGAAACCAAAGACCTTGAACAACTTTATCCTCTTTGCCAGCATCGCCGCCCTCGCTTCATTTGTTGTTCCGGCGCCCCTTATCCCGGGATTCGCCTGCCTGGACAGCAGCCGCCCATCAAGGACCGATCGCCTCCCGGCTCATCAAAAAACTTAGCAATATCAATACCGGAAGGTCCGAAGGCCCGCGGAGCAAGGTCTGCAAAGGGCAGACGCATCCACGGCACAAGAAGTGCGTGACAGGATCGTGGATATTTGCCCCAACCATATCTTTCTACCCCCCCTTCTTCGGGATACGGGGTTCTGTCCTTCTTCCCTTGCTTTCAGGTCTTGCCGGTCGGCCGGACAACGTTCCGGGGCTTCCCGTCCATGAAGGACTGAATATTCCCGATCGTCGTATCCATAATGATCTCGATGGCCTCCCGGGTGTAAAACGCGCTGTGAGGAGTGACGATCACATTGCGGAGGCGCAGGAGTATGTGGTCGGCCATCAGGTCTTCCAGGGAATAGCGCTTCTGAAAGAGACTTTTTACCAGTTCCGCTTCCTCCCGTATGGCCGGTTCTTCCGGAAGAACGTCGAGACCTGCCGCCGCGACCTTTCCATCGGAAAGGGCACTGAGCAGCGCGCGTACGTCGATCACACTGCCCCGAGAGGTATTGATCAGGACGACCCCCTTCTTCATCATGGCGAACTGCCTGTCGGAGATCATGTTTTCCGTGGCAGGTGTGCCGGGCACGTGCAGGGTGACGACGTCCGCGGTGGAAAGAAGCTCGTCCATCGATGCGTACCTGGCGCCGATGCTCTCCGCAAATTTCGTGTCCGGTTTGAGATCGAAGGCCCTGACCTGCATACCGAATCCCCTGGCGATCTCCATCACGCGGCGGCCGATATTCCCCGTACCGACAACGCCCATGGTCCTGCCGCACAGATCGAATCCTTGCAGCCCCTGGAGGGAAAAATCCCCTCTCCTCGTCCTGTCCACCGCACCGACGATCCGATGGGCGACGGCAAGCAGAAGGGCGAAAACATGCTCCGCCACGGGACACTCTCCGTAGCTGGGCACGTTGCTCACCGTAATCCCGCGAGACACGCAATGATCGATATCGATGTGATCGTAGCCGGTCGACCGCGTGGCGATCAGCTTGAGATCGACCATCCTGCCGAGGACTTCGTCGTTGAGGGTCGAATAAATGAAAGGCGATATTATTTCCGTCGCCGCGTAGGCCTCCGCGTTGTCAACCGTCAATGGTTCGTCCACGAACTGCACATCGCACAGGGGGGAGAGTTTTTCGAAGAACGTCCGTTCCCAGGTGTCGAGCTCAAAAACGGTTATCTTCATACCATTATCTACCTGCTCCTGAAAGAGGACATGGCTTCCCTGATCGCCTCTCCCAAGTCCTCAACGGCTTTATCGACCCCCTTCCTCATGGTGCCCCAGGCCTCCGAGCCTGACCGCTTGAACTCGGCAAGTTTCTCCCCGGCAACCCGCTGTTTCTCTTTCAGGTCTCCGATGTACTTGACGTAAAGGTCCCGTGAGGTGTCCTTCGACATCTCGATCTGCTCCTTGAGCGCGTCTATCTTTGAACCCCATTCGTCGAGCATGGCGCCCAAGCGTTCCTCGTAGGCCTTTTTTTCCTCGGAGACGCTTTCCGGCATCCCTTCCTTCTTTTCCCTGAATTTCGAGAAGGCCCTGTCAAAGGCGGCCCAGAGGTCCCCGAAACCCGTCTTGATCTCTCCCCAGGCCTCTCCGCCCGATTCGCGGATGCGGCCCATCCTGTTCTGTACCTCTTCGCTCTTTTCCCTGAGTTCCGCCAGGCGACTCTGATACATGGAATCTATGTTTCCCTTCCTCTCCTCTATCCTCTTCTTGATGGCATCCAGCATCTCACGGAGCTCCGCCAGTTGAGACTCCAGGACATCGTCGACGTGGGATCCCGTGAGCGGCTCCGTTGCCGCCTCCTCTGCCTCTTCTCCCGGACGCATGGGAATGACCAGCACAGGGCAGGGCGCGAAGCGGACCACCCTCTCCGTCACGGAACCAAAGACCAGCCGGTCGATACCCGTCCTGCCGTGCGTGGATATGACGATGAGTCCCACCATATCCTTCTGAGCCTCCTTCGTGATCTGGTCGGAGGGATTTCCCTGCAGGACCACCGAACGGATCTTGAGGTCATCGCCTTTTACGGACTCGATGATCTCACCAAGGGCACTTTCAGACGACCTGACGAGCTCCATACCGTACTCACCGACATCAAAATTGGTGGGTACCGGGGCATACGCCAGGGTGGGAACATCGGGCGCAACGTTGAGCACAATGAGCTCGGCTTCGAAGTAGACAGCAAGTTCTCGCGCCACCTCGATGGCATCCCGCGAGTGCAGACTGAAATCGGTGGGGCAAAGTATCTTCTGGATCGGTAACATTCTCGAACCTCCTTTCGTTCTTTACCTATTCACGAACCTTTTTCATTTCGCCGCGCTCGAGCTCGCCCTTCGCCAGGTACAATTTCTCCGCGCTTTTCCTCGGGACTGACCTCTCCCGGTCGTCGAGCGGCAGGACAGGTCCCGCCAGGACACCCCGTCCCTTCGATCAGTAGCGAAAGATGGCGGCGGCCGGCGGGATATCCGGGATCGTTCCGGCCGAGATGTTATAGACCGCCCCCCCCTTCAGATATGTGTAGACACAGGCAAGGTCAAAAAGGTCTTCGTCGCTTCCCGTCGGCATCTCGTGAATATCAACCTTGAGGGTGGCAGGGTCGAAGGTCCCCCATTCCGATATTTCGGGCGAGACGAGCAGGGAATCGACACGGCCTCCAAAGGCTTCAGGAACGATGGTCTCGATGTCGGCCGCCGTCCTTCCCGTTCCGGCAAGGTCAAGATAGGTCTCGACAGCCTGGTCCCGGGCGCCGAGGAAATGGGCGTCCATCATCCCCACTGCCCTGTCATGGAGCTCGCCATCGCTCAGGTCTTCAGGGTTAACGGCCATGTTCTCACCGGCCAGAAAAGGATAACTGTTGGCCTTCCTGTAGATACCGAAAAAGTGGTCGAGGCCGGCAAAGAGAAGTGGTGCCCTTTCCTGCCCTATCACGCCCGTCACACCGCGATCGACCATCTTGAAATACTCCAGTATCTCCACCTTCTTGCCGTCCGCCCCGCCGCCATGTCCGTGGAACATTGCGGCACGCCTCGTCCCTGCTGCAAGCGTGTGCGCGTGCAATTGAAGACCCTTCTGCTTCTCGCTGTACTGCATGGCCTCCTCGAAGCTCCCGGGGACCCTCTCCATGACGAGTTCGTTCATGCCATAGCGGGAGCACTGGAAGAGCCTCGCACCGCTGAGGCCAAGGGTGAGCATGAAGAAACGGCTGTCGTTGTATACAATTCCCAGGAGAGGCTTGATATAGAATCTCCTCATCACCGTGACCTTTTCCTCGAACCGGGCGGGGAGGCGAAAGTGGAAAAGATCCCCCCCGGATATGAAAGCGCAAAAGCCTTCACTCTGGACAAAAGACCAGAAAGGGTCATCGTCTACAAGGGGCATCACAACAGACAGCAGGTCGTCCGCTTGCCGGGCCCGCAGACCCTTTGCGATGAGCGCCTTTCTGGCCTTTCTCACAAGGTTCTTGAACCGTATCTGGTTCTGCCTCTTTTCGGGGTCCACCCGGTAGGCAGGCATGTATAGCGAAACACATGCGCTTCCCCTGTGCTCACTCAGGACGTACAACTGTTCCCTTGAAAGAATATCCATTTTCACCCACCTTTCTGATTATCGATCGACCTCGGGCAGGGACGGCAAAACTCCCGTCTTCGACACACTCGTTGAGGTCCATGGCCTGTGAGTGATGCAAGGGAGGTGCCAACCTCCCGAAGGCCCTTGAAACCGAACGATTCAGAACGGTCACACATGCGGCACCGAGGATAATGGGGAATAATGCCACAGCGAAAAGTCGCAGGTTGCAAGTTGCGAGTTGCGAGTTGCGAGTTGCGAGTTGCCAAAGCGAGACGGTGAAAGGGACCGGGCCGTCAACGCAATCACTCACTGGTGCATTTGTTTTTGCCTTTAGACCTGTGACCTGTGACTTGTGACTTGCGACTTGCGACGGCCTTTGGCCTGGGACGTGGGACGCATGAAACGGAGACCGCGGGCCGGTCTCCGTTTCATGCTTGCGCCCGGGCATTTTTTGACCTATTCTTACTTCATGTTGTCCCCCGTGAGGTTCTCCATCATGACCTACAATGTACACAGCTGCATCGGCAACGATGGCAAGGATATGCCCCGAAGGATAGCGCAGATCATCGCGGCACTCAATCCGGATATCGTGGCGCTCCAGGAACTTGACGTGGGCCTCAGCAGAACGGGGGGTGTGGACCAGGCGCACCTGATTGCCTGTGAACTGGATATGTTCTTCCATTTCCATCCCAGTCTCCACATCCAGGGAGGCCGCTACGGGAACGCCGTACTGAGCAGATATCCCATCCGGCCCGTCAAGGCGGGCGCTCTACCCTCGCGGCGCAAAGAACCCCGGAGGGGTGCGCTCTGGGTCGAGATCGACATCAACGGCCACATGGTCCAGGTGATCAACACCCATCTCGGGGTCACACCCGTTCGGCGGCGCACCCAGTCGGCCACCCTTCTCGGTCCCGACTGGCTGGGCAATCCCCGGTGCCGTCCACCGGTGGTCCTTTGCGGCGACATGAACGCCACGCCGGGGTCCTACGTCCATCACAGCTTTTCGCTGAGACTGGCGGATGCCCAACTCTCGCTTCCGGGAAACCACCGGCCCAAGAGAACGTGGCCAAGCATCACCCCCTTCCTCCGTCTCGACCACGTTTTCATTTCACGGGACATACTTGTCAGGAATTGCAGGGTTCCCCGCTCCATGGTCGCGAAGATGGCCTCCGACCATCTCCCTTTGCTTGTGGAAGCTCAATTGCCGGACACCGCGGCCTGACAGGTGCACCTACTCCTCTCGAAGGACAACGAAGAAAGTCGAACCCCTCCTGTCGATCATCATAAGAGCGCCTTTTTCCGGGCGGACCCGCTTCAACGCAGCCTCATAATCCTTTTCGTTCCTTATCCGCCTGCCCTCCACGGAGAGGATCACGTCATCGGGCATCAGGGAATCAGCGCTGGTTAAGGAACCGATGTCCACCCCGGTTATGACGACCCCTTCGAGTTCGGGCCTGTCCAGCTTCTGGGCAATTCCCGGCGTTATCGTCCTGACCTGAAGGCCGAAGGGCCGTCTCGTCTCGACAGCTGCCGGCGGGGCCTGAACGGGCACCATACCCTCTTCGTCCACGGTCGTCACGGTGACACTGAAACGTTTTCCGTCGCGGATAGCTTCCATTTTCACGTCCTGACCTATCCTCTTTTCCAGCACCTCATTCATAACGATCTGTGTATTCGCAGCTTCCTTTCCCTCGACGCTCACGATGATGTCTCCCGCCTTGAGGCCCGCCCTGTCACAAGGGCCTTTTTCTATGACCTGCCTCACGAGGGCCGCCGGGCGGTCAAGCCCGAAATATCTCAGCATCTCGGGAGTCATCTCCTGAAGTCCCAGCCCCACCCAGGAACGGAGGACCCTTCCCTGGGCGACCAGGTCTCCGACAACCCTCTTGACAAGATTGATGGGGATCGCGAAACCGATACCCTGGCCCGGCCGGATGATTATTGAGTTTATACCGATCACCTCGCCTTTTATGTTCACAAGCGGGCCCCCGCTGTTTCCCGGATTGATGGACGCGTCAGTCTGTATGAGGTCGCTCGCCGGCGTCAGCTTGGTATCCGCCCTGCCCTTCGCGCTGATCACGCCGATGGTCACGCTTCTTTGAAATCCGTACGGGGAACCTATGGCTATAGCCCACTCTCCCGGTTCTATCCGGTCAGAATCCCCGAGCGCGGGCACCTTGAGACCCTCAGCTTCTATGTGAAGCAGGGCGAGATCCGTCTTCCTGTCGGTGCCGACTATCGCTCCCTCGAAGACGGTGCCGTCGAAGAGTTGAACGGTTATCCTGAACGCATCGGCAATGACATGATGGTTTGTAAGAATGTGGCCCTCGCGGCTCATGACAAGCCCCGAAGCCTCCCGGACCGCCGTGCGCTTCTTGCCTCTGAGAATATCCTTCAGGAATCGCCTCAGACCCTCTTCGTCAATGCTTTCCCCCTGAACCTGAAGCTGCATTCCCTCGACGACCCTCTCCGCCCGTATCGACACCACCGACGGCCCGACTTCCCGAACGACGGTAACGAAGGAATTGATGGGATCGACCGGATCGGCAGGCGGCACCAACACCTGGCCTCCAACGCCGGCAACAGGCGTGCACGCGATCAGATGGGGGATCACCCACCACAGAAAGACGAGCAGGATGCCCCGGATCAGGCAACACGACGGCATTATCATCATCCGCCTCTAAAGAAAGATCACTTTCCCGTCCAATGACCGCCTTTTGCCGGCCTTGCGCCTGCCGTCTATGAAACCAAGCATTTCGAGCCCGTCAACGACCCTGCAGGCGGCCTCGGTAACGGAAGCGCGAGCCGTTTGTACATGGATCTCCGGCAGGGAAGGTCTCTCGTAAGGAACGCCCGCTCCGGGGAGCTTCCTGATCTCTCCACGGTCTGCTCTTTTCCAGAGGCCCTTTGGATCGCGTGCCCTGCAAAGAGCTTCGGGACAGTCCACGAACACCTCGGCGAACTTTTCGATGTGAAGCCGGGCCGTTGCCCGATAGTACCGCCGCGGCGCCGTGGCCGATATGGCCACGTTGACCCCGCTTTCGGTGATACATTCCACGAGATAGATCACCACGCTATAGAATAGATCCCTCTCCTGATCGGTATAAACAGGGCGCGGTGTCAGCATCTTCCGCAGTTCTTTGGAATCGAAGAACACCACCGGCACACCACGCTCGGACAGCATCTCACACGTCTTTTCGGCTGTCACCGTTTTCCCCGACGACGGCAAACCGGTAAACCACACCGCGAATCCCGGTCGCACTGAAGGCTCCAGCATCTTCCACCCCCTCCTCTGTTCTGTCTATTCAACCCGGTTCAGTTTCGATCACTTCCATCCATGATCTCGATCACGCAATCAGAGCAACATCGGTGCCACTATATCACCGTCTTTGAATACATGAGATTACAAACAGTTATACACCGGGACCATCTTTTAACCCCTTCCCGAACAGGTCCAAATTGGGGGTTTATGCCCCATCATGATCTTGGTTTCAGGTTCGCCATCCCTTAAAGGATGCTTTCCCTTCCGGAGGCGGAGGACCGGACAAGGCCGCGAGAATGAACCGATATTTCCGCGGCAATAGCGCTTTTTTCGAAAAAGAACCGAATATAGTGCCTGGGATGAAAGCAACGAGGGGTGCGGCCCGCCCTCTCGCAAGACCGGGAGTCCAGCAGTACCGCCCCCTCCTGAAACACGCTGGTCTGATTACATCCACGATGGTCTGCCCGGCAGGTGCAGACTTTGCTTCCCGCATGATACGCCTTTGCCAGCCCCGTATCACCGGATCAGGGTCATTATGTCCACTCCCTTGGCGGCCTTCTTGAGCAGGCGCCGGTTGTAGAGCACCACGTCATCTATGATCTCGCCGCACTTGATGCAGCGCCAAACCCAGATGTGGGCATACATGCCGTAGAACCTTTCACGGATCAGAAAGGTATTGCAGCGCGGACAGATGTGTGTTTCCTGAGCATCGAATTTGCTTTTCGGTGTTCGCCTGCGTGCAGGGCTTAGTTTCCTTGCCATGGTTCCTCCTTCTTTCCTGTGGAGCCATCAGTTCTCTAAGGATGCAACTTCGCTGGGACTCGCCCGGAATATGCAACTTGCCGCGAGTTTGCAATTTGCACGCCATGCAAGCGAAAGCAGGCGCAAAGGAACACCAGATAGTCTATTACGATGGAAAGGGATATCCGGCAGGAACGCGGATGTCCTTCGGGTAATGGGGCAAAAGGTCCCTATCAGGCAGGCATTGTGCCCCACCAGGCACTCAGGGTCTTCGGTTATTCATTCTTCAGCTTACGATAGAGTGTCTTTCTGTCGATACCGAGTATATCAGCGGCCCGGGAGCGATTGCCCCCGACCTCGGCCAGTATCTCCCGGATGTACTCCTTCTCAAGCTCCTCCAGGGTTCGGCCCTTTTCCGGGGCGCGGTCAAGGAAGGACCTGCTGTTCGTCCTCGTCATGAGCGTGGGGAAATCGTCGGGGACAACGGCCTCACCGCGGCACAGCGTGACGGCCCTCTGGATCACGTTCTCGAGCTCCCTCACGTTGCCCGGCCACGAATAGTCCATCAGGATCCTCATCGCCTCGGTGGAAACATGCGTAACCTTCTTCTTCAGGTCCTTGTTGAAGGTGTTCAGGAAATGCCTGACGAGAAGCGGGATATCCTCCTTTCTCTCCCTGAGTGGAGGAAGGTCGATGTCGATGACCCGGAGCCGGTAATAGAGATCGCTCCTGAAGAGCCCCTGGTCTATCCGCAACTGGATGTCGCGGTTGGATGTGGAGATTATGCGGACGTCTGTGGGATAGGAGGTCGTGCCTCCCAGCGGCCGCACTTCCCGCTCCTCGATGACTCTTAATATCTTGGCCTGAAGCGAGGGGGGCATTTCCGTCACCTCATCGAGGAACAGGGTCCCACCGGTCGCCCCCACGACGAGTCCCTCCTTGTCGATCTTCGCATCTGTGAAGGCCCCCTTCCGGTATCCGAAGAGCTCGCTTTCCAGCAGGTTCTCGGGGATGGCGGCGCAGTTCACGGCAATGAAAGGTCCGTTCTTCCTGGCGCCGTTGTAATGGATCGCCTTTGCCACGAGTTCTTTCCCGGTACCGCTCTCGCCTGTTATGAGAACGTTGCCCGACGTGTCGCATACCATTTCGATAAGCTGATAGATCCTCTGCATGAGAGGGCTCTTTCCGATCATCTTGTGGAAGCTGTACTGGGATTCAAGCTTGCGTTTCAGGCCGAGGACCTCTTTCCTGAGAGACTTCGTTTCCAGGGCCTTTTCAACGGCCATGATAAGCTCGCTCATATCTCCGCTCTTCGTTATGAAATCGTAAGCACCCATCTTCATGGCCTGGACGGCTGAATCGATGGACCCGAAGGCGGTGATGAGGATGACGGGTGTCGTGGGGACAACTTTCTTCGTCTCTTCGAGAAGCTGAAGTCCGTTCTTCCCGTCCATCCTGAGATCGGTGAGGATGACGTCGAAATCGACCTGATGTATGAGCTGGGAGGCCAGGGTACTGTCGCCGGCAACGGCGACATCGAAACCTTCAGAGGTAAGCGTTTCCCGCAAAAGCTCGCACCATCTCACCTCATCGTCGATCACAAGTATCCTGTGGAGCCTGTCTTTCACGGGAACACCTCCTCAAAGACCGGCAACATCCTTTTCATGCCGGGTAACCCTCGCAGAATAATCGGGCAGAACCTTTTAGATTTCATTCTACCCTATTATCATGGAATCGTAAAGGACACGCTGGGGCATAACACCACTGTCAGGGGCAAAAGACCCCTGCCTGCCTGCCCCGACAAAGGTGCGTTCTCCGTGCTTTCTCCTGTCCTTTCAACGAAAAAGATGTATGGTACACGTTTTGCTTTGCTAGGGAATCAAGAGGTTTTCGCATCACACAACAGTGGAGGGAAATGCATGATAGTCAGGCCGAAACAGGGTGAAAGGGTCAAGAGCAAGTTCAACGGGAGGGAATTTGTCATCGAACTGGTGGGCGAGAGAATGATAGTCCTTCAGGAAAGAAGGGATGCCATACGCTTTGTTACAACGATCGACAACCTCCGGTCATTCTACGATTATGCCGGAGGTTAAAACGCTCCCCGAAGTCATAGAAAAAAAGGAGGGAATCTATGAGACGATCGGTCTTTAGCGCCATCACGGCGATCTTTGTTCTTTTGCTTTTGGCGTCGACAGCGATGTCCATGGACGCCGGAATGACAAGGTCGATGACAGGCAAGGTGATCGGTGTCGATGAGAACGGAAGGGGTATTTCGATCTCGTCAATGGTGGGCGGTCAGGAGATCGTCGCCGGAGCCATCGTAACCGACGCGACGGTGGTCCATGTGAAGGGCAAGAAAGCGAGTATTATGGATATCAAAGCGGGCGACAGGGTCACGCTCACCTACTGCTACGAGAAGAACGACCTCTACGCGAAAAAGGTCGTGAAGCGGTGACGAAGGGCTAACGCACACCTCCGGGTCAGGACGACCGGAGGTTCTCCCGGTTCTGATCAGGCAGGGTAAAATAGAAGGTGGCACCCCTGCCCGGCTGGCTTTCTGCCCAGATGCGCCCGCCATGGCGGTGGACGATCCTTTTGACCGTGGCAAGGCCAATCCCGTTACCTTTGTATTCCGTCTCCTCGTGGAACCGGGAAAAAGGTTCGAAGATACGCCCCGCCTGGGAGGCGTCAAACCCACACCCGTTGTCCCTGACGAAGATCACAAGGTATTCGTTCTCACGCCGGGACCCTATCTCGACCACCGCTTCCCCTTCACTTCTGGCAGTAAACTTATAAGAATTATCCAGCAGGTTCTCCATGACGATCTTGAGAAGGTTATAGTCCCCCGCTACCGTCAATGTGTCGGGGACGATCAATCTCAGGAACCTCCTTGGATAGAGACCGCCGAAGTACTGCTTCAGGGCGCGGGACATCTCCGCCAGGTCCACTATCGTCCGGTTCATTTCTCCCCCGGCGATCTTGAAGAGCCTCAGGAGGTCCCTGATCAAAAACAACGCGTTCTGGCTCGTTTCCCTGATGTACTCGATATAATCGTGACTTTTCTCCTTGAACTCTTCCTCGGTCAGGTCGAGCAGGCGGCGACTGAACCCGTTGATGACCACGAGGGGCGACCGGAGGTCGTGGGTTACGGAATGCACGAAACCCTCGAGTTCCTTGTTCGTGTCCTCAACGAGAACCAGATTCTTCGCCAGTTCCGCGTTGAGGGTCCTGATCGACTCCTCGGACGTCTTCATCCTGGTGATGTCCACGAAGCTCCCGACGGCTCCCACTATCTCACCGCCGGCCACAAAGGGGGTTGTGTTGGCCAGGATGGGAACGACCTGGCCGTCTGGCCTCATCAGGGCCATTTCTTCACCCTTCACGGTCTCGCCGCGCAGTAATGACCGGTTTAAGGGGAGCTCTTCGTAAGGACAGACCCGGCCGTCAGGCCTTAAGAGCTCCAGGCGGGTCTGGTCACCAACCATATCGAGGCCTGCAGGGATGTCGCCCCCGAACAGGTCCCGGGCACGCCGGTTCGCGTATGCTATCCGCCCCTCCCTGCCTTCCACGACTACGACGCCTGCGGGAACGACGTTGAGGATGGTCTCAAGGCGCTGCTTTTCCAGGAGGACCCTGGTCTCCGACAACCGGAGTTCTTCCTGCGCCCTGTTGAGACCCATCAGGATGTCCCTGAGGTTGCGGTTCTGGACCCTCAGGCTGTCGGTGCGTTTCCTGACAATGGCATCGAGGTCCTTGTTGAGCCTTTGGAGCTCTTTCTCCTTTCGCTTGAGACCCGATATGTCTCCCACGGAGCCGATCCACCCGATCCGCTTGCCTGAGTTGTCATAGAAGGCCGAATACATGACGAGGGCGTCAAAACGTGTTCCGTCCCTTCTTTGAAGGCTGATCTCGAAGGACCCCGAAGTCTTGCCTCCCCTGCGGATCTTCAGGAAGATCTTCCATGCCTTCCTGCGTTCGTCCTCCGGCCAGTAGACATAGGGAAACTGCTTGTCAAGCAACTCCTCCTCCGTCCAGCCGACTATTCTGCAGAGAGCAGGGTTGACGTATATCTGCCTGCCATGGTCATCGATGGCGCCGATGCCTATGCTCAAGGACCTGCTGATCGCCTCACGGAAGGAATGCTCCGCCTGTATCTCGGCCTCATTGCGCTTCAGCAAAGAGATATCCCGCATGATGCCGAGAAGGGTGACGGCACCCCCAGCCACACCGGCCTCGGGGACAAGCCGGAGGATGAAGTCCAGCTGGCCTCCTTCCCCGTCGCAGACCAGCTCCAGCTCCTGAGGACGCGAGGTCGTGAAGGCCTTCCGCGCAGACCTCTTCACCCGGTCCTTCATCTCGCCTGACAGAAAATTCCAATCGTCGAGGGAACCGGGACAGCCCGCCGCGCCGCGCCGGAAGAGGCCGGCCATGGCGTCATTTATGAAGATATGTCTCAGTTTGCGGTCGAGGCGGAAGATACCGTCGGGAACATTGTCCGCGAATGTCTTCAACTCATCCGACGGTCCCGCCTGATCTTCCTCGTGGTCCCATCCGGCGCCAAGTTCAATGAAGGCGGCACGGATGACACCGGCGAACAGCCCTCCCTCTTTGGCCGCAGAGGCCCTGACCATGACGCGGATAGAGCGCCCGTTCCGCTTTACGAGTGTCAATTGGCACGTCCCCTCCCGTCCCGAGGCGGCGAGCCCGGCCAGGTAATCCCGGAACGTCCCTTTCGACACTGAGGCTAGAAAACGGGAAAAAGAGGTTCCGGCCATGATCCCCCCTTTAAGGCCAAGAAGATCGGCCATGGCCTTATTGGCATCCAGCACGTGCCCCTGGGGGTCGAAGGCAGCGAGTCCCACGGGAACCTCATCGAGCAGCCCTCCGGCGGCCCTCGGCGCGCCTCCGGCACACCTTTTTCGTGCACCCGTCTTTTCTTTGGATGTGCTGCTGACGCTGCCCGCGCCAACCAGCGAAATCCCTGTCACAGGGACCTTTCCGGGAGATCCGTGGTTGTCTTCGGACACACCCGGGCTCAAGGGGCAAGGCCTGTCTTCGCCGCTTTTCATAGGACTCCCCGGCAAAAGCCGTTCATGAATGAGGGGACCACTTATCCTGAACTTTTCTCTGAACAACCCCGGCTTATGTCCAGAGCAAACAAAACTGCTACCCGGATAATTTTAAGTATACCATAGTTCCCTTGACGGCGTCGCCATATAGCCCCCTCCCCTTCATGCGAACGGGGCTAAAAGGGACATCGCAGGGGCAATTAATCCCACGTGCTGGAGGCGACATGCAACCGTCCTTTACCATACAGCCTTGTAATTTCAACATGTTAGACATTCGATGATCGCAGGCACGAATCTTGCTCCCTTGCAAAGGACCGAAGCCAGGGCATCTATCGGCGGGGGTATACGGTCTTGGACGATGAAAAAACGATCCTGATCGTCGACGACGACGAGTGTTTCGTCAAGCTCCTTTCAGAGGAACTCGGCGACGAAGGCTACATTACGAAGCACGCCTCGAACGGGGTTGAGGCGATCCTTGTCCTCAAGCACCTCAAGCCCAGTCTGATCATCCTCGATGTCGTAATGCCAGTGATGGACGGCATGGAGGTGCTGGGCCCCATCGTGCGCAGATATGAGGACGTCCCCGTGATCCTTCATTCCTCCTATGAGGATTTCAGAAAAGACTTCAAGAGCTGGTGCGCTGACGCCTACCTCCTGAAATCCCCCGACTTTGGGGAACTCAAGGCAGTTATCCGCTCGCTCCTGAACCGGAGCCGCCGAAGAAAACCGAGCAGGATACGGGATTCCCGGGTGTGAGCACCCGAGACCCCAACCCCGGGGCAACCCGGGGGACCCGTCGATAACGACGCCGTGTCCGGACACCGCGGATATGACCGTCCTGCTCCCGGACCCTCGTCAATTGGCTTCGGAAACCCTTCCCGCCCATGCAAATCCGTTATCTTCGACCATAAAAATAACGTTGACTATCACACATCCCCTGTGATAGAAGAAAAGAGCCGCAAGCGGGTAACAAATGACTCTTCAAGACAGTAAGAAGGATATCTACAGGACGCTTCTGAACTATAGCGCCTTGGGTCTTGAAATGGGTTTTTGCGTTGTCATCGGTCTTGTGGCCGGCTTTTACGCCGACAAGTATTTGGGCACGTATCCCTATCTCACGTTCGTTTTTATGATCTTTGGGATGATAGCCGCATTTAAAGCGGTTTACCGGGCATACAAGAGGCTCAAGAAGGAAGACGATGAGGGAGATTACCGTAACCCAGGTTGAACGTTGCAACCTGGTGCTTTTCTTGCTCGGTTCCATTGTGATCGCGGTCGTTACCCGTGACCTCATGGCCTTTTTCAGTTTTGCCGTGGCAAGCGCCATCGTTATCATGAACTTCCGCCTCCTCAAGAATATCATAGCCCGGCTGATCCTGAAGCAGGAGATCGGGAAAAGGGATCTTTTCCTCGCCCTCCCCGCAAAATTCCTTCTTCTTCTGGGAATCCTCACCGTTGTCGTGATCTATGGGAACGTCAAGCCTTTCTATTTTCTCACGGGTCTCTCAACGGTCTTTGTATCCATTCTGGTAAGCCAATTATTACCGTTTTTCAGTTCCAGCTCACAAAGGAGACAAGATAATGGGGCATGAAGCTTTTACCTGGGCATCGTTCATACCTTTTCTCAAAACAATGCCGCCGCATGTGTCTAACGCGATCATTGTTTCGATCTTTCTTCTTCTCATCGTTTTTCTCGGCTACAAGCAGGTGAAAAAACTGGAAGAACAGATCGTTCCCGACGAGAAGCTCACTTTCAGGAACCTCGTCGAGCTCATCGTCGAGGCTATCACGAATTTCGTTAAGGAGAATATGGGTGAGCGCGGACCTCAATTCATGCTCATCATCGGTACGCTGGCCCTTTTCATTCTCTTCAACAACCTTTCCGGTCTCATCCCCGGCTTTCTGCCCTCGACGGACAACGTGAACACGACCTTCGCCTGCTCTCTCACGGTGTTTGTCCTTACTCATTATTATGGGTTGCGGGAGCATGGGGTCAAGTACCTCAGACAGTTCGTTTTCATCAGCGACATGATGCCCTGGTACGCCAACGTCATCCTCAGCATCCTCATGTGTCCCATCGAGCTTATCAGCCACATCGCGAGACCCATGTCCCTGGGCATAAGGCTCTTCGGCAACATAACCGGTGACCATCTCGTTACCACCATATTCTTCGCCCTCGTTCCTCTTCTGGTACCGGTCATCTTCATGTTCCTCGGTCTCTTTGTTGCCTTTGTCCAGACATTCGTTTTCACGCTGCTTTCCATGGTCTATTTTGCAGGTGCGATTTCCCATGACCATTAATATAATGATGCAAGAATACAAAAAAGAAAGGAGTGAATAGTGATGAAAAAGGTTGTGTCCATTTTGATGCTCAGCGGTTTGATCCTCGTTCTTTCCTGCGGCTTTGTGCTTGCGGCTGAGGAAGCAGCTGCAAAGGCTCCCCTCGATTCCAATGTGAAGGCCATGTTGGCCATCGGCGCCGGTGCGGCCATCGGCATCGCGGCCTGCGGTGGCGCGTTGGGACAGGGCAAAGCTGCAGCGGCAGCCCTTGAAGGCATTGCCAGGAACCCGGGCGCATCGGGAAAGATCTTTGCCCCGATGATCATCGGCCTCGCCCTCATCGAATCACTGGTCATCTACGCTCTGGTTATCGCATTCATTTTTGTAGGTAAACTCTAAAAAAGCTCTACAGGGATGGTCCCGCACAGGACCATCCCTGTGGTTACGACCGGCCCGTCAGGCCCGGACGACCACGTACCAGTCCGCCGCCTTATCATTGAAACCCAACCTGGTCTTATCGCTGAGGCAAGATCCTGTCGATACACCTCAGGCATTTCCTCTGCCTCCTGATGAAGCATCCGCCCTTTCTCTGCACCCCACTGCCGCCCAGGGTGATCAGGTTTCTCCAGCAGGTGATCAGCCGCAACAACCGTTGAGGATAATCAACACCCCATCCGCTGCCGCGCGTTCATTTTGGACAGATGTGGTTTCAGGTTGAGGGCCTCAAAGACGGAGAGCGAACACGGGGCGGTCCCGCGGCAAAAAGTGGGGGCAGGGGCAGATAGGACCTATACGAAAATAGGACCTATAGGACATATTGGACTTATAGGACAGGATAGGACTTATAGGACGTAGTGAAGTGCAATGGCCGGCCGCCGCGGGCAATCGATCCGTCCTATAGGTCTTATTCTGTCCTATAGGTCTTATCCAAGCCCGCGCTCCCCCCTATTCCTTCCCTTGACTCCCGCCGTGGCCGGAATCACCGGGGAGACCGGATCGGGGTGGAAAGACCCGGGCATTTGCGGCTATGCTCCATTCGCTGCTCACTGCTCCCTGACCAAACGCAAAAGTCCCGTCTTCGTTGCCGAAGACGGGACCTCTATGGTCGTCACTATCTTGAATGAGAGGTTATTTCTTCTCTTCCTGCTTCTCCTCTTTCTTCTCGCCCTTCTTCGCCTTCTTGGCCTTCTTCGCGGGCTTCTTCTCATCTGCAGGCTTCTGCTCTTCGCCGGCAGCTTCTTTCTTCTCTTTCTTCGGTTTCGCCACGGCGGCTTTCGCCTTCTTGGCTCCCGCTATCTTGACCAGCGTCATGGCGCCCTTCTTGTACTGAACGGCAACCTTATCGCCGACATTGATCTGGTCAAGGTTCTTGTAGCCTTTCAGCTTCGCATCGCCAACGTCAAATGTGACGATGTCTTTGCCGCGCTGCACGCTGATCGTCTTGAACACGGAGTCCGTCTTGACGACCTTGCCGACAAAACCGGGAAATGGTTTCGGTTTCGGTTTTTCTGCTGCTTTCTCGGGCTCCTTTGCCTCCGCCGGTTTCTCTTCTTTTGCCGGCGCGGGCTTTTCTACTGCGGGCTTCTCGGCTGCTGGTTTCGCCTTTTCCGGGGCCTTCGCCTTTTCCTGCGCAAAACCGGCTCCGACAAATGCAATGCTGACAAGCACGACAAGTGCAAACAACAAAACCTTTTTCATGACCCCTTCCTCCTAGGATAGATGATTTGGACTATTAATGTTTAATCTTTAAACTTTTGCAGAGGCCATGTCAAGAGCTTTTCTGTCCAGACGCGCTTCTGCACACCACTTTTCCCGTCGCTGCACTGAAAGACTTATCGGACACAACCCCAGCGAACTTTAAAAAAAAACGGCTTGAGCCGCTTGAACTGTTTGAACCGCTTGATCGCAAAAAGAAGAAAGAATCCTTCTTTCAGGAGAAGACGATACTCGTCCTTTCGCCTGTAGCGTTCAAGCTGTTCAAGCTGTCCTTTTGACACCATGTCAAAAGGACATTAAACTATAGCGTTATGAAGAGGTTCAGAC
>LVAA01000163.1 GCA_001603955.1 Syntrophobacterales bacterium Delta_02
GTCGAGGAGCGCGGCAAAAATTTCATCCATACTGCGGCGTTGCGGTGTGACCGCCGATTTCAAGCCGGCCAGAACATTAATGACAATCGCCCACATGTCGCTGAATTCATGGCCGCCGATCATCAACCCCATGCAACTGTTGACGCTCCAGTATTTCAAGTCGTCTGCGTCGACGCCACGCTTCAACAGGGTTTTGCGGCAGTTTTCTTCGCTGTAAAATGTCGGCTGGCCGACGGTGAAAAGTTCCGGACGGATAAACATCGCCAGATCTTCATCCTTCATATTGCGGTGACAGCGCACGGCAATCAACGGCGCCGGCAGATGTTCCTCCACCAATACCTCCGCCAGCAATCGGCTCAGCTCGTTGAACTGGTCATTGCCTTCGGCATCGCAGCCGCCCAGATTCACGGCTCCGGCTCCATCGCCGCTCATATTGAGCATACGGATAAAGTCGGTCAATTGGGCTTTCAACTCCGCGAGGGGTACACCATCGGCGAGATCCCGGCGGAAATAAGGATAGCAGTATTGGTCGAGGCGTCCCAGCGAGGTGGAGGCGAAACTATGCTCCCCAATGCCGGTCACGGCCTGGACAATAAAGACGCTTTGCAAGGCTTCGGCCAATGTCCGGGCCGGTTCGGCTGGAACGCGCCGACAAAGTTCAAAACCACGCCCGGCGTAACGATTTGAAAAATCAATAACCGCCTCCAGAGCCATTTTCTGCTCCTGATTCGGAGCCGCTTCCGCCATTGCCCGCAGGCCGAACTTCAGCACGTTTTCATAGTCCAGAGTGGTATGGTTCGGTGAAACGCCGTATGTGTATTCGAAAATAGGCGGCGCCGGTTGCGGAACCGGTCGCGAAGCCGGAGACGGCGGCGGCAAATCGAACCGGCGGTCATCCGCCTCAATTCCGAACAGACCGGCTATTCCCGGCGGTGAACCGGCAATCGGAATTTCGGCCAATATCCGGCGAAAGCATTCGATTTCGCTTTCATTCCTGTATTTCTGCCTCAAAAAGCAGATTGGCTTTTCATAATTGTAAGAATTTGTCATCTGTATAATTCCCGAGACTGTAACTTCTCCGGTTCAGTTTCGTTACATGCTGTGTTCGGTCCGTTTCAGAACTTCAAGCTGGAGTTCACGGCTCAGGCGGTGGTAGTATTCGCTGTAACCGCCGATGCGGACGATCAGGTTCGGGTAGGCGTCCGGATTTTCATAGGCTTTCCGCAACGTTTCCGGGTCGATCAGCGTCAACTGCAACTGCATTCCGCCCATGTCGAAGAAACTCTGGATCAACGCCTTGAGTTCCGCCCGATGCGTTCGCGTCATGGAACGGCTGATCCGCAGATTCAGAACCGGCGTCCCCAGTCCCAGCTGCCCGGGAAGCTTGCCGACGGACTTTAACAGCGCGGTCGGTCCGTTCACATCCGTGCCGGAGACCGCGCCGATGGAATCCACCACCGGGGCTCCCGCTTTGCGCCCGTCCGGCGTGGCGTCGATATATCGCCCCTGTTCCGCGTAACTGGTCAGCAGGATGACCGCGGGATAGGCCTGACCGCCGCCGCGCATCGGATATTTGCGGATCAGTTCGAACGTGTATTGGGTCAGTTTGCGGGCAATTTCATCGATCTCCGGCGAATCGTTGCCGAATTTGTCCTTCAAGCCCTGCCGGGCGCCGAGCATGTTGACCGCGTTGGTCAGCCCGGCCACATTGAAAATACTGCC
>LVAA01000164.1 GCA_001603955.1 Syntrophobacterales bacterium Delta_02
AGATGTGTATAAGAGACAGCAGTGGGGGGTTATGAAAGTGAGAAGACTGAGAGGAGATCGGCGGGAATAGGATCTGCAACAGGAATAGGACCTATAGGAAAATAGGACCAATGGGACATATGGGGCCTATAGGACACATAGGACCTATAGGAGGTGTCCGGCTGTATTCCCGGGCAGCTCCGTTCGTCCTATAAGTCCTACGCGTCCTACGAGTCCTATTTGGTCTTATTCGTCCTATTCTCCTATAGGTCCTATCAGTCCCTACCTCCCCCTTTCCTTTCCCTGCCGTCTTCCACGCTCCCCCTTCTCCCGCCCCCGCTTCTTTTTTCCAAAAATCTAATTGCATTTCTGATTTCATTTGTGTACAGTTACGCATGGCACAGACAAAGACAAAAAAACAAACCAAACAATCGGAAGACAGCAGTCTGTTAGCGTACCAGGGTATTCGGCGAATGATCTACGCCAAGGAACTCGTACCCGGGCAGAAGATCGCCTACAGGGATCTGGCGGAAAAGCTCGGTCTGAGCGCCACCCCCATCATCCAGGCACTCAAGAGGCTGGAGCTTCTCGGGTTTGTCTGCCATGAGCCAAACAGGGGATTCTACATGTCGCCGTTCAGTCTCAAGGAGATCGAGGAGATCTACGAGATGAGGGAACTCATCGAGCCGTCGCTGGTCGCCGCTGCAGTGCAGAACATCGACAAGAACGGGCTTGCGGAACTCAAGGCCGCACTTGAGGCCCATCTTTCCGCGGAACGCGATTTTTACCTGAAAGAGAGGCTCTTCAAGAACAGGGAGTTTCATTTGACCCTGGCATCACTTTCGAAGAAGGAGACGCAAATACGCATACTCCACAACCTCTTCGACATCCTCTTTCTCAAGTACAGCGATCTCCCGAGGGCATCGCTGGTCGCGACGGACCAGGAACATCAGGAGATATACGACGCCGTTGCCCTGCGGAGCATGGATCGGGCCCAGGCAGTGCTGAAGAACCACGTCACGAATGTGAAGGTCCAGGTGCTGTCGAGTGTCCGCAAGATGCTTGCCGAACAGGAACGTTCCGAATTCTAGGAACACGCCCGGTATCGAATTTCAATTAGAGGAGGCAATAGCTTATGGGTATCAAAACAAAAGACGAATATATCGAATCCTTGCGGTCCCTCAATCCTACCGCTTACATGTTCGGGGAGAAACTCACGAACATCGTGGACAACCCCCGTCTTCGCGCCGGCATCGAGGCGACAGGCGCGACGTACGAGATGGCGGAGCTCGATCCGGACCTCATGATCACGACAAGCCCGCTGATCAATGAACCGGTCAGCCGCTTTACGCTGCCGCCCGGAAACACTGAGGATCTTGTCGCCCGGGTCAAAGTGAACCGGAAGATAGCAAATCACGTGGGAACCTGCCACCAGAGGTGCACGGGTCTCGACTGCCTCTCGACCCTGGCCATAGTCACGTACGATATCGACAAGAAGTACGGCACTGAATACTACCCCAAGTTCATGGAATTCCTGAAATATATGCAGAAGAACGATCTCACCGCCAATGCCGGCGTTACCGACGTCAAGGGCGACCGGTCGTTGCTTCCCTACCAGCAGGCTGACAAGGACATGTTCGTCCACGTGGTGGAAAAGAAGGCGGACGGTATCGTTGTGCGTGGCGCCAAGGCACATCAGACCGGCTCGCTGTCCTCCCACGAGATCATCGTCCTGCCGAGCAGGGCCATGGCAAAGGAAGATAAGGACTATGCCCTTGCCTTCGCGGTGCCGGCCGATACCAAGGGGCTTATCCACGTTGTCGGCCGTTCCAGCCTTGATATGCGGGAACTGGATGGTTGCGACATGGGCAACGCCTATTATTCGAAATATTGTCCGACCCTGATATTTGACGATGTGTTCGTCCCCTGGGACAGGGTCTTTCTGTGTGGGGAGACGGAATTCGCGCTGGATATGGTCGTGAAGTTCTCGTCCTTCCATCGCCAGAGCCACGGCGGCTGCAAGGCCGGGAAGATCGACTGCATGGTCGGTTGTGCTCTCACGCTGATGGACTACAACGGTACGTCCAAAGTGACTCACCTTAAGCAAAAAGTGATCGATATGATCCACAGGGCCGAGACCCTCTACGGCTGCTGCCTTGCTTCCTCATACGAAGGCCAGAAGCAGCCATCCGGCGCCTACTTCATCGACACGGTCCTTGCCAATGCCTCCAAGATACACGAAGGCAAAGAGATGGCCGAGGCAACAAGGCTTATGATAGATTGCAGCGGCGGGTTTGTGGCCGACCTGCCTTCGGACAGGGATTTTTCGAATCCTGAGATCGGCGGTTTGTTGAAGAAATACCTTAAGGGCGTGGACAGCGTTCCCGTAGAGAAGAGGGTGAAGATGTACCGCCTGGCGGAAAAACTGGCTCTCGAAAGCGCTGACACCATCTCCGACATCCACGGCGGCGGGTCTCCCGAGGCTCACAGGGTCACGATCTTCCGGGAAACGAACATAAACGACAAGAAGAAAGCGGCCAGGAGACTTGCGGGAATAGCGGACTAGTTTTTCACGCAGTACCCGGAAAGATATTGAAAAGGCGGACAGCTGGTGGCTGTCCGCCTTTTTCGTCATGGGTTCAGAACCCTGGCGAGTGTCAGAATCTTATCAGCCCGGCGAAGTACGTTACGAGTTCCGGGAAGATCTCGAGGAGGATCATGGCGATGATGAAGGATGGCAGGAACCAGATGACCCCCCTGAACACCGTTGACAGCTGGATATCCTTTGCCATGCCGGAAACGACATAGGCACTTATACCGACAGGTGGGGTGATCGCTCCCATCGTTGTGACAACGGTTATAATGACGCCGAACCATATCGGATCGTAGCCCAGCCGCTGTGCCACGGGATAGAAGATGGGCACGGTGATGAGAAGGAAGGCAAGGGCGTCCATGACGCAGCCCCCTATCATGTAGATCACCATCATGGCCCAGAGGATCATCCAGCTCGCAACGGGAAGGTTTGAGACCCATTCCGCGGCCTCGTAAGGGAGCCTGGTCACGGCGAGGAAACGTCCGAAGACGACGGCGCCGGCCACGAGAAGAAAGATCATGCAGGATATGCGGACGGTGTCTATAATTGCATTCACGAAGCCCTTCCAGGTCAGCTTCCTGCGGAGCAGGCTGATGATTATGGCAACGACCGATCCCGCTGCGCCCGCTTCCGAGGGAGTAAAGTACCCCGCATACAGGCTGTACATGATGATTCCAAACATGAGCACCATGTCTATGGCGCCCGGAAGCGATTTGATCCTTTCCATAAGACTGAATTTTGGTCCCTGGGGTCCCCACGAGGGATGGACGATGCACATCAGGTAGACTATGGCTGCCATAATGACCGCCAGGATGAGGCCCGGAACGAAGCTCCCGAAGAAGAGCTTGCCGATCGACTCCCCCGTGTAGATCCCGTATACCACGAGGACCACGCTGGGCGGTATCACGACGCCAAGGGTGGATC
>LVAA01000037.1 GCA_001603955.1 Syntrophobacterales bacterium Delta_02
AAGACGATGAAGAGGACGAGGAAGGCCACGCAGGTCCAGACAACGATGACCGTCTTTGTCTCCTTCCACAGGGACGTCACCCGCCAGGACTTGTACAGCCCGTTGGCCCGGGCCATGAAATAGAAGAGGACCATGGCACAGACGGTGAAGAAGCTGAAGTAGGGGTTCCAGGGACAGTTGTTCATCCACGTTGCCACGAGTACACTGCTCACGATCCAGAAAATGTCGGCGATGCGGAAAGCCATCCCGAGCTTGGAATGGTGAGTGAACATAAAACCTCTAGACGCTTTCAGCATACGCGTACTAAGCCTCCCTATCCACAGAGCTTTGCGGCACAATGAATTGCCGCCTTCATACCTAGTTGAAAAGCGTACAAACTGCAGACCAATGTATAGATGCTCAGAGCTTTTTTGCGGGTTAACCAAAAAGAATGGGAGATTCTGTGATTGCCTCGTTTAGCACGAGGCCCCCTGAAGGCGTTGGTTGAACAAGTTCAGATTGCCCAACCGTGTCTTTGAAAATATTTTACGGCACTGCTAATATGGAAATATGTTGTTTTGTTGAATCGTTTGGCACTTTCGCGTTTATGATGGTGCATTACGGTAGCCTCAGGATAATACAAGACTCGGTACCCGGCTTCCTTGGCCCTGTAACAGATATCGACGTCCTCGAAATAAAGGTAATACCTTTCATCAAAACCACCGAGAGACTCAATCGTCCCCCGAGGTATCATCAGACATGCACCAATCATCCAATCAACTTCCTGAATATCTTTGTGATCGTAGTCCAGCATTAAGTGGTTCGACAGATGTTCACTGTTGGAAAATATTGTTCCCAAAACAGTCCGCCTCATCAGTATAGTGCGTATCGAATAGAACCTGCGACAGGAATGTTGGAGAGAGCCATCCGGATTCACCAGCTTGGGTCCCACAATACCAACGTTGTCTTCCTTCGATATGAAGTTTAACAATTTATTGAGAGAGTTCCTTTCTACGCTTGTATCAGGATTCAGAAACAGCAAATATTTACCCCTCGATGCATTGATGCCAATATTGTTGGCTTTGGCAAACCCGAGATTCACTTTGTTCTTTAATAGCTTCACCTTGGGTACATATTTCATGGCTATCTCGGCGCTTCCATCTGTTGAACTGTTGTCCACAACGATTATCTCCTTCCCAGCGTAAACGTTTGACGACAACACCGAGTCGATGCATCGTCCAATGTGTCGTCGAGAGTTGTAAGTGACTATTATTACAGACAAGTCAATCATAATTCATTAACCTCGTTTTCCCATGCCTGCACAGATGGATGGTCAAGGTCTTCAGGCAACCCCCCCACAAGGGCCTTAAGTGATCTGACCGCCCAAGTCTCATACTGCCAATCTCGCCTCTGGCAGTGTACTGCAGTAGACGTGACTGCCCTCCTGCCCTTCCCGTATCTTTGCATTGAAAAAGTAGGTGTGGTTTGTATAGATGAAACCCTTAAACGGCAAGTCTACATGCCCGCGCAGGGGAACTCAATTCTGGCAATCCTGAAGTCGTCGTCCACGATCGTTTGGCAAACTCTAACGAAATTCATCACAGTCTATTTGTAGCTTCCTCCGTGATGCATCAAAAATTGTGATGGACGACTTGCTGATCTAACGATCAGAGCTGAATTCTGTCAAATAGTGCCATCAAAGCACCGCGAGAGATGATTATTGCTCAAATTGCGTAACAAAGAAAAGTGTTCCAAGGTATACATGATATCAGACTCGTTTCGATTTTCGCCTTGATTACCATGCGGCAGGATGATAAACAAAGCTCATTTACTAAAACACAACTCTCTCACTCGTGGCTCTACTTCAATCAGAGAACCAATAAGCTGATCAACCGCCCCCTCCGGCGTGTACTGGCCCAATCTTTCCCTAGCCATACTGGCCTTTCTCCGTATTGCAGTCGAATCATTCAAGATATCAAACGCAGCTTCCCAACTCCCTGGATCACCCAGCTTGATATAAACTGCTGCATCTCCCAACACTTCCTTTAACACTGGAATATCAGATACTACCACCGGTGTACCACAAGCCAGCGATTCCAAAGGCGGTATTCCAAAGCCCTCCCACCTCGAAGGGTAGATTAGCGCAGTTGCTCCTTGATAGAACTTTCTTAAGCTATCCAATGAAGCATAATCGACAAACCTGATCTTCTTCGATAGTCCTAATCTTGATATTTTCTTTTTCAATTTAGCTCTGTAACGTTCGGCACAAGACACTATACACAAATCGTACTTATCCGCCCACAAATGGTGACAATCCAAAACCTCCTCAACGTTCTTATGGGGATAGCTCGCACCAACCATTAACAAATAAGGGGCGGCACTATTTTCTACGTTGCAGGGGGCAAACCTCGAGGGATCAATACAGTTAGGCACCACGAATATTTTGCTTAATGGATACTTATAGTAGGTTGAAATATCCAGCTTCGATGTTTCTGAGACGGTAAAAATGGCCCGGCATCTCTTGATCATACGGGGTAGGTGCAAACGAAAGTATATGTACTGAAGTATATGTTGCCTTGGATATCGTAGGCTTATCAGGTCATGGATGGTTATGATCTGATTGTCATGACCACCTAATCCATGATGGGTCGGGCTATAAACCAACGTTTCCTTCTCAATTCTGAGACCCTTAAGCCACAAGACTCTCTTTATAGCGCCTTTGTACCCAGTACCAAGGGTAATCTCGGATGGGGATTCCAACATATGTCTTGCAGTAACACCGCAGAGCTTACTCCCAATGACCGAGCACTCCAATCTCTCAACTAGGCCATTCACGCAATTGATCGAATACACACCGAGACCGGTTGGCTTGTCACCCAACATCGAAGCATTGGCAATAAGTTTCATCTTGGTTCCTTCCCCAGTTCAACAGGCATCGCGAAGCTTTGATGCTTCCTTCCAATGGAACTGACGACTGCCACCGTTAAGTGGGATGGCTCCGATTGCAGTAATCACTGCGACGATCGGTGACTGTGGTGCAGATGGGAAGTGTTAGGCACTTTCAAAAACCTCTCTACGAATTGCTTACTACTCACACAAATCTTCTGATACAAGACCACAGACGCCAGTAAAGGTAAGCCGTCGAAATATGAGGCACCACGCAAACACGTTACTATCAACCCAAAAATCAGTGAATTCTCCAACACATATTGAGCCTCCGCCTTCTTGAGATTCTTAACGAATACAGCGATTGCATACACAATAATAGACAAACCAATATATCCGTACTCGCCCACGGCCTTAAAGCCGAAAGAAGTTCCATCTGCTTTGTTTGCTTCGTATAACCACTCGTTTAAGAGACTAACAGCGCTATACTCATTCAAGAATTGAAGGTTCAAAAATCCAACCCCCAAGACAAAGTGTGTCAAGCTGGCCCGCGCCATTTCATACCCCTTATAGAGCAGAAGCGAAGAGAGGTTCAGCGCGGTCGTGATAGCCGATGGATCATCCAAGATGGTATATAGGTCTGTCATTCTATCGCTCAAGGCCGGAATATAGATAACCGACCAAATTACTGGGCCGATGACGACCAAATTGAAAACCGTTCTTGCCGCAAATGCCCTAATCGAAGAAACAGATTTCCATTGACGAAAAAACAACGCCAACCCGATTATGCCCACCAACGTTGTCGAAGGACACAGAATGAATATAACAAATATGCTCAATATCCCCCACTTTCCAATCCATTCCTTCATAAGCCTTGTTTCAAAAAAGAGCAAATATATGAACGGCGATAAACTGAAGGCGACATGTGACGGCTCAGCAAATAGTCCGTAGACCCTGGGCATTCCCATAATGTTGTTGTAATTAGTGTTGAACACGCCATTCATCCACAAAACTAACTGCACAAGCTGAACCAACACCTGAATGAACAACAAGTACTTAACTGATAAGAAAAACGTCTTGAGAGCGTCATAGCTCCCCCTTAGAACACTAAAACATTTGCCCAAAAAGACAAAAGCAAAGCAATATACTGGCACTGCACCAAAGGACCTAGCTGGGGTCGTGAAAACTACCCCTTGATAGATCTGCAGCAGCGATATCGCAAAAAAGACCACATTCAAAGAAATGAAGAAATAAACATCTTTCATTCTTGGGTGAAGAATAAAAAACAGCGGGATAAACAAAATGAAATAAGCGGGAATTCCGGACCCGCTGACGCTAATTTGAAAACCCCACAATAGGAGTACAGATGACACCCCCATAGCCACAGCATGTTTTCGACGAATCGACATCCTCACCTTAAACACCACCTGCGTTTTTGGGCTCGGAGCGACCTACCAAAACTTCGCATTATCCTTAGTCACTTTCTGTCCGCCTAATCTGGCAGACAGCCTGCTCTCTGGGGATTCTGTTATGTCTTTCAATGGCTTCATCTGGATAAAAACGATAGAAGGCAACAGCTGATTAAGATCCAATCCCTGCTCCATCAGATTATTTCAAAAGGCCGTGTCATCGAACGGCTAAAAAAGAACTCAAGAGAAGGGTAAGGACGCTACAAAAAGATACTTCTCATCTTCTCCTGGCATTCATATTACCGTAGATAAAGATGAACTGGAAGACAACGAAAACAGAGAACATACGGTCAACCTCCCCCATCTACGGACAATTCGCACGATTCACACAATCACGTTGACAGTACCGTTTTCCGCATGGCAATTTGATACCACAGAAACTTAACTCCACCTATCCATGCAAAAGCTGCGATAAGCGCGTAGGGGACACCAGCAAACGGAGCCTTCCTTGCCAATAGCAGCAAGACAGCGACAAACACTGGCAGAGAGGATGTATTGGCAATAACGATGGTCGTATCTGCCCCTAATGCATACAACCCATAGTGCGGCACCATTCCTATAACATGAATTATCGCCATGCCCAGCAGAAGCCACAAGACCGACAAATGCTCAGTATAGATTCGTCGACCGGTCCATTCCAACGCATATGGTACCGTCACTGCCAGTCCAATAGCTATAGCCAAACTGAGCCACACCGTCGAACGTGTCAGCTCTCGCATTAGACGATGGTAGCTTGAGTGGTCTCCACGACGGTAGGCGCTCACAAGAGGAGGATACACGAACGAAAACACCGCCGGATCAATAACGTTCAATATCACCATCGCCACGCTAACGTATACAACGTATACGCCAAGTAGATCAGCCCCGGCATAACACTTCACCACATAACGGTCCAAGGTGAGCAAGGCCTTCAGGCTAATAGTGGCCAGAAGAAAGATCGAGCCAACACTAAAACCTCGCTTTAGCCAGCTAGTATCCAGTTTCCAACATGTCCAAGGTCGCACCGCCCGCCACACAACGATACCACCGCACAGAATTGCCGAGGCACACCCCAGCATCCATGCCATGAGTACAACATCAATTGAGCGCGCCTCCCTATACACCCACATGATCGGAAGCAAGAAATAAACCCATGCCCCGTAACGAAGAAACAATACGATGGTTGCTAATACTGGACGCTGAATAGCTATCAACACGCGATTCATTTCCTGTGCTAGATGCTCAAGAACCAAGAGAACCAAGAACGACATTGCCACGTGTTTTGGTATCAAGTCAAAATAGAAAATGAACGACTGAATCGGCAGCGTGACAAGATATATGATAGTCGTACCAATGATCTGGTGTTGAAGCACAAAAGACCATTCTGTACGCGGCTTCGAGAGTAATTCTCGTTGACTGTGTAAGTAGAAATCACCTCCAATAAGTAGCACACTAAAGCTCAACGTAGCAGCAACAATGCCATATAGCCCAACATCCTCCGGCGCCATTATCTTAGCGAGGACACTCATCAGTATTAGCTTGCTGCCCATAACAACAATCCTAAGACAAACGTTAGCGCCTCGGGGAAATAGCTTCATCCATGATCCATTATGACATTTTCTCATAGCCCACAACCCATTGTGATTGCTGGATTGTTGTAGAAAACATTTGACTAGATGCTAATACCAGCGCCCAATCGTGTAACGAAAGTTTCCTACGGCACAGGTTCTGTGGCCCCAGCTGTACGTTCAAGGTCAGCCCAATTCAATGAGTACGTCGGATTATCATTCTTCAGTTGAATCTGTGAGTTTCTTTTACTCGTCAAAGAGAGGACGGCATCTGCCACTTTTCTCACGTTGTCAGATTCCATAACTGATGGATTCGAAAGAGTATCACCGATACTGCCCTCAAAAGTATTATCCATAATGTAGCCCGCGTACTCCTCCATGTTTGGATTCTCTTTAGAAATCTCATCGATGAGAACTTGGATGTTTCGATACCGTTCGAGCATTGACCAATCCACATGCTTGCAATAGTTGAGTCGGTTGAAGAAAACAGGAGAAAAGGTTATTGATGGGATACCCAAGAGCGCGGCCTCAAGAGCCAGGGTTCCGGTATTGGTAGCCACCAACCTGCTGTTTCGTATCAATAGCAGCGAATCAATTGTCTCGTCCGCCAAAACGATACCTGGATATCTATCAAGTTTTCTGTAAAACCAAAGACTCCTATCACCAATCGCGTTGCTATGTTCTTTTACCACTAAGCGCCAATCGGTTGACAGTTGCCTCCACAGATTGATAATGTTTTCAAATTGATTCTCAAAATAACGACCACAGACATCAATCGATGCCTCTGGTTGTTTATGAAGTCCAAACAAGATATATGGCTTTCCAACTATATCGTTGATGCTCCTTCTCTTAACCAATTTATAGAACTCGCGGTTCAACTCCTCGCGAACTGGTAACCACCAACGATGTACACCGGCCACATTCGTATTGGGATCGGTTTTTTCAAAATATCTCCCAGTGACAAAACGATTTAGCCTGGACAACCGGCCCGATAGGGACATCTTATCCTTCAAGATCGTATCGTTTTGCTTCGCATAGGCAGGCTTCTCCACCGGTAGAACATATCCGGCATTAACACTCGACGTTCCTTCCCTTTCCACTAGACGCGTTTGTTTCTCATCCTCAAAGAACGCGAAACGACCGTTTGGTATACGAATCGTGTGCATTGAATAATACTTGCAGTTCAACTCTTTTTGAACTGTTACCATGCGATGAATCAACAATTCATGTGCCCATGTCACTTCGCCAAAGATGAGTTGGATCTTGTTTCGCACAATAAAATTATAAATCGGGCGTTGAATGTTTATTAGAAACTTCTGCCCGGCTCTCAATTCATTTCTCAACACGCGATCGCCAAAAATCAATTCGTTGATCTTATAATCATTGACCGGGTACTCCTCCCTTTGTGTGTATTTTCTACTGATGCCGAGAATCATTTCCGGTGCATAGTGTTCTGACAAATAACCGACTTGGCTCTCTTTGGGAACAATCCAACAAACCTTAATACCATTTTTCTTCAGTTGTAGGGCTATCTCGTGAAAAAAATAGGTCTTCCAGAAGTTGGCTACAAAGCAGACATTCATGCCCTTCTTATCTGGAACATCAGGGTTCATCTGACCATATTCCAGTTCAGTGGTGTTCCCGCTTTGATATCTTGCTTCGCTATCTTCCCGTAGACAAGACCTGTGCATTTTGGTGAAAGGCCGTACCCCGGTCGGATCGACCGGATGTTGTCTTGGTTGAATATGTCTCCCTCTTTCATATCGTTCACAACAAAGAGCGAACGGCGGAAGATGCGACTGGCACCTTCTTGGTTAGCTACTTGATAGCTGACCCTGCCAAGAGCTTTCTCGGTAATACGTATAGACTCCACCATGGCTTTGAACTCATGAGGTTCAAGAGAGAAAGCACTGTCAGGACTGGATATTGAACGAGAAAGAGTGAGGTGTTTCTCTATAACACAGGCACCTAGAGAAACAGCAGCAACGGGAACAGCAATGCCCAGAGTGTGGTCCGACAAACCCACGGGCACACCAAATCCTTCAGACATGTGTGGGATTGTTCTCAGATTCATCTCTCCTGGGTCAGCCGGATATGCACTTGTGCATTTAAGAAGAATCAACTCTTTACATCCCGCTTCACGTGCCGCCTTTACTGCCTCGTCAATCTCAGCTAACGTCGCCATCCCTGTGGACATAATGATCGGCTTTCCCGTTTGTGCTACGCGTTGTATAAGCGGAATATCCACGAGTTCGAAGGATGCAATCTTGTATGCTGGAACAGCCATTTGTTCCAGAAAATCTACTGCCGTGTTATCAAAAGGAGTTGAAAAGAGATCCAATGTGAGTTCGCCGGCAATTTTCTTCAACTTTGGCTGCCATTCCCATGGAGTGTACGCCTCTTTGTACAAATCGTACAAAGTTCTCCCTTCCCAAACAGTCCCTTTGCCTATCCGAAAATACTCGTTGTTGCAGTCAATCGTGATGGTATCGGGTTTATAGGTCTGCAGTTTTATCGCATCGGCACCAGCGTACTTAGCTGCTCGGATTATGTCTGCAGCTTGTTCGAAGCTCCTGCAATGATTAGCAGACATTTCCGCAACAACATATACCTTATGATTTTGACCAATACATCGATCTCCAATCTGTATCGTCTTGCTCATTTCACTATTCCCCTTCCAACAAGACTGTTGATTGGCGTATTCCATCCTTCTGTTAGGAGATGCTGATATCTTGCTTTGTCACTTGATCTATGATAGCTACCTACCCCATTTTGTCTATACCTTCCATGACGCAATTGTTTGATGGTAGGCCAAGATTCTGCGAAAAGTTGAATCATTTGATCCTGAAGTTTCTGGTATGTTGTGGCCAAGGTTTCTCCGTCCCTTTCAAACGTTATCGGTTTCTGCACGATTATGTCGCCTGTATCGATCCCTTCATCTATGTAATGAATTGATACACCTTTCGGTGTGTCTTCGAGAAAGCTCCACAGGTTTGGGTCAGCACCGCGGTTCCATGGCAATAGTGATATATGAAGATTAATAATACGGTCCTTCAGGAAGTCAATGACGGGTTTTCCAATTATATGTCGATAACCGTAGCTTATTATGAAATCAATCTTATTGTCTCTCAAGCACACCGTGTCAACGTGGTCTGAACACTCTGCGGTAGTATCCCCGCATTCCTTTACGATGGCTGTAATGGCTGTACAATTATGCCCTAGCACTAAGACTGTCATCACACTCTTGTCTCATCGAGTCGACTACTCTGCAAGACCCCTTGCCGTCTACCGCACTCTCTCCGGCCTTTGCCATCTCTTTTCTAAGATGTGGATTCTGTATCATCCTGCAAACATTTTTGATAATATCACTCTTTATTACATTGGTGTGCCACCCCAAGTTGATGGAAATCCCAGCATCATGAAGAGCTTCTGAAATTCGTCTTTGGTTTTCTGCAAGAACGATGACGATATTCGGTACACCCATATAGGCCAATTCCCAACAGGTACTGCCACCCCCATTAATCGCCATGTCAGCCCACGCCATTACTTTCGGCATATCATCAAGATCAAACAACAGCTCACAAGTACGGGGTGAAACCGCGAGCGCTTTCATGATGTCCCCTGCGTTCTGGTTTGCAGGACCGACAACAACCTTGACTTTGATATGACAGTCCCCGATTGCATTTAGGGCCTGTATCGTTTTCAAGGTCAGATTGTCTGGATCTGCACCACCAAAGGTTACCAGAATGTTCTTTGCGCATCCCGAAATATTGCCTTTTAATATTTTGCTCTTATGCCTGAGAAACTCTTTGCGCAGCAGTACATACTCGCTTCCCAGAAGCAAGGCGGTATCCTCATCACCTTTGTATTCTACGTCCTGAGCGTGGAGATTCTGGTTCAGCAAAATATCTGCATGATACCTTGACAAATGATTCATATCATCAATAACCAAAAGGTGAAGCCCGGCATCACGGATACTCTTCTGATAATCGGAGGTAAGATGATAGCCGTCTGTGACGAGCCATGCCCGTGCGCACAAGTTGCCCCCATGTCCTAGATTCAACCTTGCAGAAATCAGAGAAAGAGTATCGCGAAGATCTGAAGGATGCGGGTGGGGATTCACAATAGACACATAATCGAAACCTTCTTGCATTATGCGCCCGCGTAACACCGCGCTTTCGCAATGACTAATGAAGGTGACTTCCCCGCCTCTGTCTCGCCATTCCTGGGCTAGGGCAAGACAACGCATGATATGCCCTGTTCCTATGCTCCCAGTTGCATCTGCGCGAACAAAGAGATGTTTCAACCCTGCACCGGATTCAGAGACTTGTACATGATTTCCGCGTGTTTCCAATCCTCCTCAGTATCTATATCCTGTACGAGATGTCTCGGCACAATTACCGGAACTGCGTCCCGAGAGAAAAGTCTTTTTTCGAGTAGGTATTTCTTCGTATCAACCCAATAGAACTGCCCGGCATCATGACAGGTTAATGGAAGATCCTGGGACCGAGTGGTTCTATATTCCGGCCACATCATCCGAAGACGCCCGTTGCTATCAATAACCAGGGATCTCTGTATTGGATATGGGTAAGTTGTTACAGAGAATGCTGAAGCCGCGTTTTTTTCTTTCAGCAGTTCAATACCTCGCCTGATATCCCCTGGTCGCAGAAAGGGCGCGGTAGCGTAAATGCAGCATGTATATTTGACATCCATCCCCGAGTTAATTAACCAATTGATTCCGTGCAGAATCACTTCGTCAGTCCCAACAAAATCACCGGATAATTCGGCCGGACGCATAAAAGGAACATCCGCACCATAAGACTCTGCGATGCTTGCGAGCACGGAAGAGTCCGTTGATACTAAAACCTTATCAAACAGTCCAGTCTCGAGTGCTGCGTGAATGGAGTATGCAATAATCGGTTTGCCGTGGAATTCTCTGATATTCTTCCTGGGAACTCGCTTGCTGCCGATACGAGCAGGTATGATAGCGACGGTTGTTTTCATGGATCTTTATTCCTTGGCGATTGTGAAATTAACCCAGACAATTAGCGAATGGCGCATCAATTGAAATACTCTAGGATCTTCTTTATGACGTAATCCTGCTCGTCGGATGACAGTGATGGATACATGGGGATGCTAACACACTGTTCATAGAAAGCTTCGGCAACAGGCAAGTTCCTTTTGTACCAACCATGGTTCCTGTAATATGGCTGGTAATGAACGGGTATGTAGTGCACCTGAACGTTTATACCCGATTGCCGTAGATACTCGAAGAGTTGATCACGGGTATCGGAGCAAATCACGTACAAGTGATATCCATGGAATATGTCCTCTCCGATCTTCGACGTTTTTGTTGGTATGCTCCTAAATGCCTCGTCGTAGCTCCTTGCCACTTGGTGCCTTCTTTCAAGGTTTTTGCTGGCCCTCTTCAGCTGACTGATGCCCAAAGCGGCCTGAATGTCAGATAGACGATAGTTGAACCCCAATTCCTGCATTTCGTAATACCAAGGACCGTGGTCCTCAATGAGCTTCTTGCGATCCTGTTGAATGCCGTGCGTGCGCAGATTGATGAGCCTTCCATACAGTTTCTCATCGTTGGTGGTAATCATGCCGCCTTCGCCTGAGGTAATATGCTTGACCGGATGGAATGAAAAGACACCGATATCCGCATATCGTCCATTGCCGCAGAATTGTTTTTCTCCCATACTGTCATAGAAGTATCCGCCCGGTGCGTGGCAGGCATCCTCTATGAGCCAGAGCCCGTATTCATTTGCCAGCTTCCGGTACTCTTCCAGATTAACTGGATAACCCGCAAAGTCTACCGGGATAATACCCTTGTACGTGCCTGAGGGTGCACTCTCCAACAGTTCTCTTACTTTCTTGATATCCAGGAGAAAAGTGTCGGGATCAATGTCCGCGAAGACTACATCACCTCCGCAGTATCGAACGCAATTTGCAGAGGCGATGAACGTGATAGGTGTGGTGATCACCTTGTCACCCGGTCTAATATTCAAACTCATGGCGCTGAGATGCAAAGCCGCCGTTCCATTTGAAACGGCCACCGCATACCTAGCCCCCACGTAGTCGGCAAACGCTGCTTCGAATTCATGTATCTTCGGTCCTTGCGTTAGATTGGTCGACCGGAGAACATCAACAACAGCCTGAATGTCCTCATCAGTAACATGATGTTTTCCGTATGGTATTGTCATGATTTTAGTATTTCCCGCCTACAGCGATGTCATCGAAGCAATTCGCACTACCAAACACCCTAGATCTGCAATCGGTCTTCTTGAAATCATAGGGTTCGAAGAACCTCTTTCATCTGTTCTATTGACAATTGCCAGGGATTGGTTCCAGAGTTGTATTCAAAGTCTTCTCCGACTGGCTTTCCCGTATTTCCATTGTAACGCTTCTTCCAGAAATGAAATTCGGGCTGGACGATGTAGTAATCTTTGAACTCCAAAGTGCGCCGGGCGTCATCTTTGGTGATCATCATCTCGTGCAGCCTTTCTCCGGGCCGGATCCCAATCACCTTAATCTTGCAGCGCGGGGCAATAGCGTTAGCCAGATCCATAATATTCATACTAGGCAGTTTCGGCACGAATAGTTCACCTCCAACCATCTTTTCAAGACATCTGAGGACGACATTCACGCCTTGCTCAAGCGTTATCCAGAAACGTGTCATGCGAGGATCTGTAACTGGAAGATAGCCATTACTCCTGAACCTCAGAAAGAAGGGGATGACACTTCCGCGGCTTCCAACAACATTGCCGTATCGTACGACGCTGAAGATAGTGTTATTCCTTCCAACGTAGGAATTTCCCGCAATGAATAGTTTGTCCGAGCAAAGCTTGGTAGCTCCGTACAGGTTCACAGGATTCGCTGCTTTGTCGGTGCTCAGCGCTATTACCTTCTTCACTCCTTTGTCTATTGCCACATTGATGACATTCTGTGCGCCAATTACATTTGTCTTCACCGCCTCAAAGGGATTATACTCGGCCGCCGGAACCTGCTTTAGGGCAGCAGCATGAATGACGTAGTCTACTCCGTTGAACGCCCTATACATCCTTTCCTTGTCCCGAACATCCCCAATCAAGTACCGCATGCAACTGTGTTTTGACTCAGGGAATTCCTGAGCCATCTCAAACTGCTTGAGTTCATCGCGGCTGAAGACAATGAGACGTTTGGGCTTGTATCGCTCGAGGATTATCTGGACACATTTCTTACCAAATGAACCGGTGCCACCAGTAATGAGAATACTCTTATCGTTTAGCATGGTTTTTCATCCTCACTGTTTGACGGGAATTATTGTATCAGACACAAGAAGGTACTTGCTTAACAACTGCAGTCATTAGGATGTACAACGGCTTTTGTGGTCTTGCAGCAATACCTCGACTTTGTCTTTTTCAAGGAATCCTTCTCATTTCTTCAAGGATACCGGAGAGGTATTTCCGATACTGTCCATCCCCAAACCCGTTGATCGTCTGCTGAAACTGAAGGGCGTTGATAAACCTGGATCTGTATGCTATCTCCTCAAGGCAGGCAATCTTTAGTCCCTGCCTCTTTTCTATTGTTTCTATGAACGAACTGGCGGCCACGAGCGCATCGCAAGTACCCGTATCAAGCCATGCAAACCCACGTCCAAGTAACTGCACTGTAATTCTCTTTCTTCTCAAGTATTCCTTGTTAACGTCGGTTATTTCCAACTCGTTCCTCCAGGATGGTTTTATATTCCTGGCAATGTCCACTACCTCATGGTCATAGAAGTATAGTCCTGTCACAGCATAGTTCGATCTTGGCGCCTTCGGCTTCTCCTCTATGGAGATAACCTGCCCCTCGCTGTCAAATTCCACAACTCCGAAGCTCTGAGGATTTGTCACGTAGTATCCAAACACAACTGCACCACCGTTCTCCTCCACATGACGACTCGTGCTCAACAACACAGAAGATAATCCGCTTCCATAGAAAATATTATCTCCCAGAATGAGACATACGTCGTCATCTCCAATGAACTCCTCTCCAATAATGAAAGCTTCCGCTATGCCTCTGGGCAACTCTTGTTTCCTATACATCAATCTGAGACCCAGAGCAGAACCATCCTGCAACAGTTCCTGGAATTTTGGGAGATCATGTGGTGTGGATATAATTAGAATATCTCTGATTCCCGCGAGCATAAGAACGGAGAGCGGGTAGTATATCATCGGTTTATCGTAGATGGGTATAAGCTGTTTGCTCACCACCTTTGTAATAGGATAGAGTCTTGTTCCACTTCCTCCGGCCAGTATTATCCCCTTCATTGCAAGATTCTCCTGCACTTTCCATCTTGTTCTTCTTTCACCAAGATACTGCTGCGGACCTCGTCCCCGGCGATGTCCTCGAGGTTCTCCAGGTTACCCGCGTAGGTCAGCTTATCGAGATTGACGATGTTGTAATCGTACCTTTCCAGCATGTGGCCGACGAAGTTGGCCCCGATGAAGCCGCAGCCGCCGGTGACGAGG
>LVAA01000165.1 GCA_001603955.1 Syntrophobacterales bacterium Delta_02
TTGCCAGCTTGTATTTTTTATATTGCCTGACCGCGAAGTGGTTGGGATTGCGCTTTTCCAGTCCCATGAACATGTAATCCACGGCATTTTTGAAGTTGTCATCATCTTCTTTTACTTCCATGCTGTTAATCATGTCCACAAGGGTATTCATGTTGCGTTCTTCTTCCGGCCCCTCAAAGACGATGTACGCAATCAAAGCGCAGTACAAGAGGGTTTCGGCCTTTGTCCAAAACTCGTCGCCCTCCTTGCCGTCGCCCTTGGTATTGGTAATCAAAGCGTTCACAAACTTCAAAATGTCCGATTCCGTCTTGATATAGGCAAGCGGGTTATAGTGCATACTTTTCGCAAAGTTGATAGAGTTGAATACCTTGATTTTGTAGCCGTTCCTTTTCAAGAAATAGCCGACCTGTCCGAGTATGCCGCCCTTCGGGTCAACCACCACATAGCTGCTGTGGGCCTGTAAAAGCTGTGGGGTCAGCCAGAACCTTGTTTTGCCGGAGCCGGACGAACCAATCACGCAACAATTCAGGTTCCGGGAGTTGGCCGGATTCTTGGGCCGCGTGTTCATCGTAAGAAATTCAGTCCCGGTAAGTATGACGTTGTTCTTGAAAACGGGGTCTATAAACGGCTTTATGTCCTTCGCCGTACCCCACCGGGCGCTGCCGTATTCCACATCCTTTCTGAATTTTTTTGCGTTTTTTATCTTGTAATACACTACAAGCCGGATAATAACGGCTCCGGCAAGGCCGATCAGCCAATCGGACAGTATAAAGCCCGGCGTTATCGTTTCCAACGCCGGGCCGATTGTTTTTATNNACGGTAGGCTGTGCCGAGTTTCAGGAAAAACCAAAACACGAACAGATAGGGGATGTGGGGTAAGATATATTTCCTGATTTTATCGTTCATCCCGCACCGCCTCCCGTTTCCGTTCCTGTTCATGGGGCCGTGACCGCGCTCTTTCCCCAAACTGCTTTAACTGTTGCAGGATAGAGGGGCGCTTGCTTTTTCCACGACCCAATACCAGCTTGGTATATTCGGAAAAACAGGCTGTAATCGCGTCGGCCTGGCTCGCCTTAAAGAACAGCAGGTATTTTCTCGGCCCGGTTTTGTGAAAAGCGTAGTCCACGTTGTATTTACGGGCAACGCGATCAAACAAACGGGTTTCCTCGTCGAGTGGGAGGGCGTTTGTGGCAACGCGGTGGTTCATCAGCTTTTTCACGCTCTGTTTGCCCTGCGGGGTTTGCGCTTTGTGATACTCCTTTTGGATCTTTCGCAAAGCCGCCGCCAGCGCCTTTGCCAGCGTTTTCGCGGTCAGCTTTGAAGCTGTAACGGATATGGCAACCGCCCGGCGCTCTATATCTTCCTGCAAGCAATCAACCTCCTTTCACCACTTCGGGCCATGTTGGCCCGAAGTGGTCTATCGCTCCGCATGAGAAGGGCGGGGCCGTTCTGCCGTAGGCGCATCCTTTTTTCCTTGCGCGATCTGCTCATTGAGCGTTTGCATGGTTTTCTGAATAGAGGGCTTTCGTTCCGCAGCCTTTTCCAAGCTGTCCAGCCGGGAAAGGGCGGTTTCTAAACTCTTTTTCATTGCGGAAAAACAAGCGCGGTTGGTATGAAACGGAGCCTGCAATGCTTTTGCCAGCTTTCCCACAGCTTTAGCGTCCTGTATGGCTTTTTTTCCCGCCATAGCGCGAACCATATTTTTGACATGCCGCCCGGCCTCGTGATACTCGGTACTCACAAGTTCAATATTTGAAATCGTCGCTTCGTTAAACCGGATGCTTTTGCCCAAATCGTCGCGCATGGATTCCAGCACGGGCCGCACCTTGAAAAAGTGAGCGATGTTATTCAGCGCGGAAATCCCTTTCTCCTTGAAAGCGCCCACAGCGTTTTTACAGCCCTCGATCACATTCTGCTTTACAGCATCCAGCCGTTCCCGCAGAGCGGCCACGTTTTTATCCAGCGTTTCAACCGCGATTTTCAGAGCGGTCTTTACGGGGTGGGCCTGTTCCCGCGCCTCGTTTAACTCCCGGCGCATAGCAGCAAGTTCCTTTACCGCCGCGTCAAGTTGGCGTTCCATAGCGCCGACCTGCCCCAAAATCGCAAGAAAATCCTGCATTGAGGGGGCATTATTTTCCCGCATGATTGCTAAAAGCTCCTTCACATGCTCGTTTTCCAGAAGCGGAGCGCTATCCTGTTCTGCCATTCTGTAAATCAACCTCCTTTCATCACTTCGGGCCAATTTGGCCCGAAGTATTCAGCGTTCGTCAAAGGCCGGGGTGGGGCGGTCTTTTGAGGGAACCGGCGCAGTATCAATCATCTGCTGATACTTTTTAAGCGTGTCGCGGATAGATTTTTCCGGCGTGGGATACGCGAAAATCTTGTACTCGTCCGGCAAATCATCTCTGCCGCTGTAATGCTCGATGAAGCTGTCGCCGTTGTTTACGATATAGCCGCCGTTCACAAAGCGCCCGCCCTCGTCCAAGTTCATATCCCGTCCATATGCCTCATAGTCGATGTAGTTTTCCAAATGCTCCGGGACTTCCAGCGTACACATTTCTTCAATATAGAAGCGCCCTAAATCTTCCTCGCCCTCAATGCCCGGATAAAACTCAAAGCAATCCAAGTTTTGAGCCAGATTGATTAACTCCCTGACGCTTCCCGTGTGTTCGCCAAACTCCACGGCGGAGGCAAACTTCTCGGCCTCCCATTTCTCCATATCGTCCAACAGGGAGGCCAGATAGTTCAGCTCGTCAATGCTTTCGTATTCGCCCAATGAATCTGTCAGGCCGGGAATGTCGGTTTCATAGTCCGTAATGAAAATTTCCTCATACCGTATTCCGTCCACATGGATACGCCGGAGAAGGGCCTGTACTTCTTCCGTTGTGGCGGGGAGCTTCAAAAACTCCCCGTCCAAACGTCCCTCGTTATATCGGCCAAGATTGGTAACGTAGGCTTCAAGCATCGGTTTTCGCCCGGCCCTGTGTCTTGACGGTCATAATTCCGTCCAGCGTAGTTGCCGTGATGTTCAGCCGCCCGGCTATGGCTATGTCGTTTTTTACATCTTCATCAATATCGCTCCCGCAAACGACAAGCACATGGGAACGGCGTAAAAGGTCGCGCCCCATGTCAATACCGCTTTTGTGTTCCTCCGGGATTGCGTCATTGAGAAAAAGCGGGAGATACAGGATAGGGCAGAGTGGGGAAAATCCGGCGTCGTATACCGCCCGGCAATACTGCGCCGCCTGTTTCGCGTCCGCGTTGTGGTCGCCGCTCCATGCGGCTGTGATATATGCTAATGGTCGTTTCATGTAATAAAGCACCTCCGTTTCTGTTGCGCTGAATGTGTCAACCCATTCCCCCCGCCCCTTCCCATTCTTAGGAAGGGGAGCGGCTCAAAGGAATATATATCCCCGTCGCTTGACAGCCTTAAAGCATAACCGGGAGAAGCCTGTCAAGAGTGCGAAGCACCGCCTACGGCGGCAAGCTCTTGACAGACTTTCCCGGTTATGCTACCCGATAAGCGGCGACGGGGAATATTTTATATCCTTTGAGCTTCGGGGAGCGGGGCAGCGCCCCGCAAAAGCACATCGGGTCAACTTGGCCCGATGTTACTTCTCCTGTTCAGCCTGTTTTTCCGGCTTGGCAATATCCTTCTGCTGGCCTTTCCATTCGTCCAACAGCTTGATGATGGTATCCTTCATTTCTCGCGGCGTTTTCTCCTTGCCGAAATACTGGCTCAATTCCTGACTGGAAATAATCACTTTGTCTACCTCCTTTTTTTCTTCAAGCATAATGCCGTCAATCACATCGGCATTTAACATGCCTTTTCCGTCAAGCTCCCGCATACGCTGCGACTGCGACAGCGACGGGGCTGACTGCTGGCCCTCAATGGCAACGGCGATATACCGCTGATTTTTGGGCTTAATGAACGCAAGCTCCACGGCGGGGGTGAACGCGATTTTTTTCTCGTCTACCATTTTCTGCAAATCTGGAACAAGCTCATTGAGCTTGATATACCGCTGAACCTGCTTGACCGTCATTTTGTTGCGCTCGGCAACGACCTCATTGGAACGCTGCCCGTTGCCGGTTCGCGCGCCTTGCTTTTTGATAGCCTCCAACTGCATTTGCAGGGCTTTGGCGCGTTCACTGGGCAGGATATTTTCACGCTGGTTGGTATTGTCCTCCACCATCTGCGTGATAGCTTCCTCGTCGGTGAGATTGCGGACGATACAGGGCATTTCAAAATACCCGGCAAGCTCGCTGGCCTTCTGGCGGCGGTGGCCGGATACGATTTCATAGCCTCCGTCCTCACGGGGCCGGACAATGGCGGGGTTCGTCACGCCCTTGTCTTTGACGCTCTCCACCATAGCCCGCATTTCATCATCATCCCTGACTTGGAACGGATGATTTTTGAAAGCGTGAAGTTCGGACAGCTTGAGGAAAACAATCTGCTCCGGTTCACCTTTGCGCGGGGCCTCCTTCGGTTCCGGTGGTTTCTCCGGCTCCGGGGCCGGGACTTCCTTCTTGTCCGGGGCCTTTTTCTCGGTGGCGGGTTTCTGTTTTTCTGCGCGGGGCTTGCGCTCCTTTTTCGGTTCAATCTCGGCAAGCGGTTTTTCCCATTCCTGCCGGGTGTCCTCGGCTCCGGCTTCCTGCGCCTCCTGCTGAACGGCCTTTCCGCGCCGCGCCTGATTTTTGAGGGTCTTGTCCGCTTTTTCTGTTTTCTTCGGGACAGCGGCCTTTTCTGCCTCACGCGCCGCGCCCTGTTTTTCCGATACGATCTCGTTAATTTTATCGAACGAAACAACCACGTCGCCGGGGTCGGGAATATGTTCGCCGCCTATATCAAACGGCGTAGGCGCTTCAAGCTGTTCTTCGCCCATTTCCCGCAACGCCGCTTCGCCCTCATGGGCGAGTATTGCGGCTTCCTCGGCAGCCCTTTCAGGAACCGGGGCTTCCGTAACCGGCGCAGCCTGTTCATTTTCCGGCGTGGTTTTCATATCATCCGACTTTTTTGGCTCATTTTTTGCCATGCGCTTTACCTCCTTCGTCTTGAATGGCATGAAAAAAGGGCCTGATTTTTCAATCAAGCCCACGGGGATGTTACAATCCCTCCTTTCGACTTCGGGTCAACATGGCCCGAAGTACCGCTATCCAGATACAGAAATACCGCCCCTTTGTCCTTATGGGCGGTATCCTGTGTAATGTGATAGCTCATATTTTATTTTCGGTATTCCCTTTTCCCGCATGGAATAAGGGTTTTTGCAGTTTTCCTTAAATAACGGGTTCTGTATCGCCTACCGGGCCTATCGGTCCTGTGTCGCCTACTGGGCCTATCGGGCCTGTGTCGCCTTGCGCTCCTGTCGCTCCTACCGGGCCTATCGGGCCTGTATCTCCTTGCGCTCCCGTTGCTCCTACCGGGCCTATCGGACCTGTGTCGCCTACTGGGCCTATCGGAC
>LVAA01000038.1 GCA_001603955.1 Syntrophobacterales bacterium Delta_02
GGTTTGTCAATGGCGGAAAAGGGAACGCGCGAGGAAGAGGGCGGAGAGAGAGGGCGAACGGAGTCTTTGATAGGACGAATAGGAGAATAGGACCTATAAGACCTATAAGACCGGTAGGACGCTTAGGACCAATAGGACGGATCGGTTGTCCCTTGCGGGAGGCAATTGTGCTTTGATAGTCCTATAAGTCCTATCCTGTCCTATAGGTCCTATTTCCCCCCGCATCCTTCCGTCTTTCCTTTTCCCTTTCTCACTTTTCCATTCCCTTTTCCCGCGAATCTATACTACAATGTCAGCACAGTTCCAAAATGAGAAGAAGGGGAGGCGTATCGTGAACGACGATAAGGTCACCAAGGAAGAACTTCTGGAAAAGGCAAGAAAGCCGGCCCTGGATGCGATGAAGATGCATCCTTTCTACAAGGGAAAGATAGAGGTGGTTCCCAAGTGCGTTATCAGAGGCGTCGATGATTTTGCCATATGGTACACGCCGGGAGTGGCGGAGCCCTGTAAGGAGATCAACAAAGACCCCGACAAGGTGTTCGAGCATACGAACAAGGGAAACATGGTGGGCATAGTGACCGACGGAACGCGGGTGCTCGGCCTTGGCGATATCGGCCCCATGGCGGGATTGCCCGTCATGGAAGGCAAGGCCCTTCTTTTCAAGTACCTGGGGGGAGTCGATGCCTTCCCCATTTGTCTCGATACGAAGGACCCCGATGAGATCGTGCGGACGGTGAAGCTCATCGCGCCTGTTTTTGGGGGCATCAACCTTGAGGATATCGAGAACCCGAAATGCTTCTATATCCTTGAAAAGCTGAGGGCGGAGTCGCCGATCCCCGTTTGGCATGATGACCAGCAGGGCACGGCCGCGGTCACCCTCGCCGGCCTCGTGAACGCCTTGAAGATAGTGGGAAAGAAGATCGAGGACGCGAAGATCACCATGATAGGAATAGGTGCCGCGAACGTCTGCATCGTGCGCATGCTCATCAAGGCAGGGGCCGATCCAAAGAAGATCGTGGTTGTGGACAGTAAGGGAATACTCAACCGGAAACGGGACGATATCAAGCCCAATTACAAGGAGAAACTGGAGCTCGCCGCGACGACGAACGGAGAGAACCGGGAAGGCGACACCGCGGCAGCGCTGAAGGGGCAGGATGTTCTTATCGCCCTGTCAAAGTCGGGACCGGACGTCATACAGAAGGATTGGGTGGCGTCAATGGCCGACAACGCGATCGTTTTCGTCTGTGCCAACCCCATACCCGAGATGTGGCCCTGGGAAGCGAAGGAAGCGGGGGCACGCATAGTGGCCACGGGCAGAAGCGATTTCCCGAACCAGGTGAACAATTCCGTTGGGTTCCCGGCGATATTCCGGGGTACCCTTGATGTCAGGGCCCGGACCATCACCGATGAAATGTGCATAGCCGCGGCACACGAGCTCGCCCGGTGTGCCGAGGACAGGGGACTTACCGAAGACCACCTTCTTCCGACGATGAATGAATGGGAGGTCTTTCCCAGGGAGGCCGTGGCGGTCGCGAAGATGGCCATGAAGCAGGGTGTCGCGCGTCTTACGATCGACGAAAAGGAACTCTACAACATGGCGGTCACAAAGATCCGAAGGGCCCAGGACGAGGTGGGTCTGTTCATGGAGAAGGGCATCATAGCGCCCTACGCCGGTTAAGGAGCTTTCCATGCGCGAGATCCACGTTGACGATATCGTTTCAGTTGTCGAACGCCTGTTCATCGATGCCAACATCCATCTTCCCGATGCCATGTGCGGCGCCATCCGGGACGCGATGGAGAAGGAGATTTCGCCCGTCGGCAAGGAGGTGCTCGGGGAGCTCCTCAAGAACGCCGACACGGCGCGCGAAGAACGCATGCCCATATGCCAGGACACGGGTCTTGCGGTGACCTTTCTCGAGATCGGCCAGGACGCGCACATCGTGGGAGGAGACCTCACCGAGGCCGTAACGGAGGGCGTCCGCCGGGCGTACCGCAACGGTTATCTCAGGAAGTCATGCTGCCATCCCTTCACCCGCAAGAACACCGGGGACAATACACCCGCCATCATCCATGTAAAGATCGTGCCCGGCGACGGGATGAAGATCGTCGTTCTGCCCAAAGGCGGCGGGAGCGAGAACTACGGAGAGGTGCGGATGCTCATGCCCGCCCAGGGCAAGGAGGGGGTCAGGGCCTTTGTTCTCGAGATGGTGCGCAAGGGAGGCCCCAATCCGTGCCCGCCTATCACCGTCGGCGTGGGCATCGGGGGCAATTTCGAGATGTCGGCCCTTCTGTCCAAGGAGGCCCTCATGGTTCCCGTGGGTAAACGAAATGACGATGAGGAACTGGCGGCCATGGAGAAGGAATTGCTCGAGGAGATCAATGCAACCGGCATAGGGCCCCAGGGCTACGGGGGCACAGTGACGGCCCTCGACGTTCACATAAAGATGGCGCCCTGCCATCTCGCGTCGCTGCCCGTGGCGGTCAACATCCAGTGCCACGCGCACCGCATCAGGGAGGCCCAGTTATGACACCGGACCTTAAACGGATAACGACACCTCTTACGGATGACGTGACAGGGCCCCTGAAGGCGGGGGAAAAAGTGCTTCTGTCCGGTTTTATCTATACCGCGCGGGACGCCGCGCACAAGAGGTTCATCGAGACCCTCGATGCCGGTGGAGAACTGCCTTTCGACATCAGCGGACAGGTCATCTACTATTGCGGTCCGGCACCGGCACCGCCGGGAAAGGTGATCGGGTCCTGCGGGCCCACGACGAGTTCCCGTATGGATGTCTATGCGCCGAGGCTCATCTCCCTGGGCCTGAAAGGCATGATAGGAAAGGGCAAGCGCTCCGAAAAAGTGAGAGAGGCACTCAGAGAGCACGGGGCGGTCTATCTGGGGGCGACAGGAGGGGCCGGTGCGCTGCTCGCGCGCACCGTTGTCGCCGCGGAGGTGATCGCCTATGAAGACCTGGGGCCCGAAGCGGTCGTGAGGCTCGAGGTGAAGGATATGCCGCTTTTCGTTATCAACGATAGTCACGGCAACGACCTGTACCTGGAAGGCATTGAACGCTACAAGAAGTGATGTCCTTGCTTTGACTTTTTGGGACAAGTATTCTAAAAGAATATTAATAGAAGGAGATACAATGCCAGAGATTCGTGTCGCCATAGCCGGCGTGGGTAACTGCGCAAGCTCGTTGGTACAGGGTATTGTCTACTATTCCGGAAAGAGCGAAGACGCAATCGGGCTCATGCACGGCGATATCTGTGGCTACAAACCGGGAGACATCAGGATCGTGGCGGCTTTCGACATCGACCGGCGTAAGGTGGGAACCCCTCTCGAGCAGGCCATCTTCGCGCTTCCCAACTGCACGAAGACCATAGAGGCCGATATCCCGCCCACGGGTGTCACGGTTCTCATGGGCCATGTCTTCGACGGCGTGGCGCCCCACATGGAGCAATATCCGCCGGAGCGTGCCTTCGTCGTTGCCGACGAGGAGCCCGTCGACGTGACGGAGGTCCTTAAGGAGCGGAACGTCGATATCCTTCTCAACTACCTTCCCGTCGGCTCCGAGAAGGCGGTGCGATACTACGCCGAATGCTGTCTCGAAAGCGGCGTGAGCCTGATAAACTGCATCCCTGTCTTCATCGCCTCAGATGATGATTGGGCAAGGCGGTTCGAAGAGAAGGGGATACCCCTCATAGGAGATGACGTCAAATCCCAGATAGGGGCAACGATCATTCACAGGACCCTGGCCAAGCTTTTTAATGACCGCGGCGTCAAACTGGATAACACTTATCAGCTCAATACCGGCGGCAACACTGACTTTCTCAACATGCTCAACAGGGAAAGGCTGACGTCGAAGAAGATATCGAAGACGGAGGCGGTGCAATCCACGCTCGATGTTCCCATCCCGGCGGAGAACATCCACATAGGCCCTTCAGACTATGTTCCCTGGCAGAAGGACAACAAGATCTGTTTCATGAGGCTCGAAGGAAGGATATTCGGAGATATACCCATCAACTGCGAGTTGAGGCTTTCCGTGGAGGATTCGCCGAACAGCGGCGGGTGTATAATAGATGCGGTCAGGTGCTGCAAGGTGGCCCGGGACAGGGGTATCGGCGGAACGCTGGAATCCATCTCGGCATACACCATGAAACACCCCATCCGGCAATATTCGGACGAGACCGCGCGGGCGATGGTGGAGGAGTTTATCAGGGGTGAAAGGTTCCGGTAGGGGGCCCTTGCGTGATAAGCTCTAAGATCGGCCACCGCCTCGATCCGGTCGTACTTTCCCTGTACCGGTCCATCCTCGGACAAAAGGCAATGTCGCCCAACCTCATAAGCTGCGCGGGAACCCTCTTCGGTTTCCTGGCGGCATCGCTCATCCTCATGGGATTTCCCGCGACAGGTGCCGTCTCCCTCATTGTGGCAGGTTTCTTTGATATTCTCGATGGTGCCGTTGCCCGGGGTGCCGGCAGGGTAACGCGCTTCGGCGGTTTCTTCGACTCCGTCCTCGACAGGTATACGGACATGACCGTGATGGGCGCCATCCTTTTCGTTTACGTCCGTCAGGGAAGCACGGGATACGCCGTGGCCGCCTTCGTCGCCGTGATCGGCACCGCCCTCATACCTTACGCCCGCGCCCGCGCCGAGGCCGCGAACCTATCCGGTAAGACAGGCCTCCTGGAACGGCCGGAACGGCTCGTTCTCCTCATCATCGGCCTCTTCTTCTCATCCATCCTCGGCTACATCATCGTAGCCCTGGCAATCCTCACCCACGTGACGGTCATCCAGAGGATCGTGCATGTGTGGAGGCAAACCAGAAAGACGGCTTGAACCGCTTAAACCGTTTGAGCCGCTTGAACGTCAAAAACAACTGCAAATCTCAGCGAGACGAATGGATAATGATGGCATCGAGTCTTTCAACGTTCAAGCGGTTCAAACGGCTCAAGCGGCTGCAACGGTCTTCTACCGGTTCACCATGTTGAAGATCTCTTCTTTCAGGATGTTTTTTGCCATTTCGCGGGGGATACCGGACTTGACGACGGTGCCTTTCTTGAAGAGCATGGCGCTGTTCGCGCCGAAGGCGAGGCCTATGTCCGCCTCGCGTGCCTCGCCCGGGCCATTGACCTCGCAGCCCATGATGGCCACATCCAGGTATGCATCGAAGTCATTGATCTCCTTTTCGAATTCCTCGACTATCGCGGCGAGGTCCACCTTCGTTCTGCCACAGGTGGGACAGGAGATGATATTGATGCCTCGTTTCCTCAGGCCCAGGTCGCGCAGGATGTGATAGGCCGCTATCACCTCGTACACGGGGTTGCCGGTGAGAGAGACCCTGATGGTGTCCCCTATGCCCTCATGGAGCAGTATGCCGATGCCTATCGCCGACTTGATGGCGCCGGAAAAAACGGGGCCCGCCTCGGTTATCCCCACGTGGAGGGGATAATCGGACTTCCTGGAGAACTTCCTGTAGGCGTCGATGGTCTCCCTGATATCCGATGCCTTGAGAGAGACCTTGAGCTCCGTCCATCCCACATCCTCGAAGAGGGCCACGTGGTAGAGGGCGCTTTCGACCATGGCGTCGGCGCCGGGCCTCGTGTGTTTCTTGAGAACCCTCTTCTCCATGGAACCGACGTTCATCCCGAGCCTGACGGGTGTCTTCGTCTCGAGGGCCGCGGCCGCGATCTCCCGCATCTTTCTCAGGTTGTTGATGGTCCCGGGGTTGACCCTTATACAGTCGATGCCCAGTTCCATCGCCTTGAGCGCTATCTTGTGGTTAAAATGAATATCGCCGATGATGGGTACACCGGCCTCTGCCTTGAGAAAGGGAATGATCCTGCACGTCTCTTCCTGGGGAAGGGCGATCCTGACGAGTTCGCAGCCGGCCTTCTTCAACTCTCTCGTCTGTTCGAGAGTCTCGTTGAAGTTTTCCGGGTTTGTCTTGAGCATGGACTGGACGATGATGGGGCTCCCGCCGCCGATGGGAATTCCTCCAACCTTTATCTGCCTTGTTTTCTTACGTTTCATTTGTTTGTCCCTTGAATTGATGTGGCCGAATCTTGCTTATAATATCCCCGACGGCCCTGGATGTCAACCATCAGGTGCGGAAATAAAGTGCCCTCTGCCTGCGAAGATATGATATAGTGAAGCCATCATGGACGACGGCAAGAAGAAAGGTGTTCTGATCATAATCATAGGGATCTGCATTCCCCTCTTCGCGCTGCCTTTCGTTTCCGATTTTGACATCCGGAAAGGGTTCATGCACAATTTCTACAATGCGGGCATAAGGATAACCGGGGAGAAGGACGCGGCGCCCCCTGCCGGTGCCACGGGACAGGCGAATAATGTCTCCAGGAAGAGCCTTTTTTCTCCCGGCTGGATGCGGATAGAGAAGATACCCTTCAGGATGGTCCTGATCCCTACCTTCATCCTTATGTATATCGGGATCGTCATGATCGACAGGGCAAGGTCGAAGGCGCGACAGGGCGGAGGGTCACAGGGCGGCTAACCGGTCTTTTCCCTTGTCACCCCACCCTGTCCGGCAGACAGGATCCGGGGGCTTTGTTGAGGTTCACCGAAGCGGCAGACAGCCCGTTCCTCTCTTTCTTCAAGGACGTGTTTTCTCGTTGACTATCTTGCGCGACTATCGGCGAATGGTTTAGATGATGTCCTAAAACTGCCCTGGCACCTCTAAAGATCTTACCAAAAGCAGGGAATCGGGAGGACGAACTGCTGCGGACAAATAGACCTTTGGTATCACAATGGTTGTTGTCGGGATGGGTGGTACCATTTGTGCTCTCGTTGTATTCAGACTCATAATGTCTGCCTCAAGAAGAACTTTCCATACCTTTTCAACGTGTACTCATTATCCAGACTGGCAATTCAACGTGTTTCCTGTTGGAAGAATTTCCTGCTGGAAGTGGTATCCTGGTGGGGAACTTCAGTGACAAAGAACGCGGGATGAACACTCCGCGTTCTTTGTCACGTGACCTTCAATTGAGTCTTTCGGTTCTTCCCCGAGGGGAGAGAGAACCGTTCACTTGGTGAGCAGTACAGGGCATGTCGCTCCCTTCAGGACGTCCCGGGCCACATTTCCGATCAGGTATCGTGAGAGCCCTGATTTTCCCAGGGAAGAGATTACAACGAGATCAACGCCTTTTTCCTGCTGGAATCTGACGATCTCCTCTTCGGGCCTGCCCATGAGAGTCTCCCGTATCACCTCCACCGGGGCTTCGCCAAGCAGTTTCTTTGCCTGTCTTTCCAGTTTTTTTCGGGCCGAGGCGACCATCTTTTCTTCGTACTGCTGCAAGGTCTCTTCCGTGATGGAGACATCCGTATAGTCATCCGTGATGCTCCGGAATTCAGAGGAAGTGACGTGAAGGAGATAGACCTTCGCTCCATACTCCTTGGCAATATCCAGAGCCTGCCTCAGGGCTTTGTCTGAGTACTTCGAGAAGTCCGTGGGCACGAGAATCTTTGTCGGACGAAGCATTATCAACCCCCTTTATCTTTTCTCCCCGTCAGCCCGCTCCTGGAATGGAGCCGCCCCGGTTCGGCGGATCACTTCAACAGCGAAAGGAACATACCCGCGGCTACCGCGGTGCCGATAACGCCCGCAACATTGGGCCCCATGGCATGCATGAGGAGGTGGTTCTTCGCGTCTGCCTCCTGACCTACCTTCTGGGAGACCCTCGCCGCCATAGGAACGGCTGAAACGCCGGCCGAGCCGATGAGGGGGTTTATCTTTTCCTTCAGAAAGAGATTCATGATCTTGGCGAGAAGGAGGCCGCCCACCGTAGAGAAGGAGAATGCGAAAAGCCCGAGAATGAATATGAAGATCGGCTGGGGCTTGAGAAATATCTCGGCCTTCATTGTTGCACCCACGGCCAGGCCGAGGACGATGGTGACGATATTGAGCAGGTCATTCTGAGCGGTCTTGAGGAGCCTGTCGACGACCTTGCATTCCCTGAACAGGTTGCCTACCATGAGGAGCCCTATCAAGGGGGCCGAGGGAGGTGTGAGCAGACAGACGACTATCGTCGCGACAATAGGGAAAGCGATCTTCTCTGTCTTCGAGACAGCCCTCATCTGTTTCATCTTTATCTTTCTTTCCGCTTCCGAGGTGAAGAGTTTCATGAGAGGCGGCTGGATAAGGGGGACCATCGACATGTAGGAGTACGCGGCGATGGCGACCATGCCAACCATGTGGGGGGCCAGGGCGGTAGACAGGTATATCGTTGTCGGTCCGTCCGCGCCTCCGATGATTCCGATGCAGCCCGCTTCTTTCAGCGTGAACCCGAAGAAGATGGACCCGAAGAAGGCTATGTAGACCCCAAGCTGGGCGCTGGCACCCAGAAGCAGCGTTTTGGGGTTGGCTATCATGGGACCGAAGTCCGTCAGAGCACCAACGCCGAGAAAGATGACACAGGGAACGATCTCGGTCTCAAGCCCGTACTTGAAGAAGAGATGGATAAGCTCTCCCGGTCCCGTGAGGGGAGCGATGGGCATATTGACAAGAAAGATGCTGAAGCCTATCGGCACGAGGAGGAGAGGCTCGAAATCCTTCTTGATGGCAAGAAAGAGGAAAAGAAAACCGATGAACCACATTACTACGTGGCCTACCGTGAGGTGGACTATTCCCGTTTTGAACAGAAGTTCGTGGAAGAGATCGAGGGCCATGATCACTTACCTCCCTTTCGCTGAATGCCCTTGCAGACAAAGCTCATTATCTTGACGCTAAAGGCGAGAATCACCAGCGTCAGAAATACGACAGAAAACCCGATTATCGCAACTTTTGCAGCCTCTGCCCACATTTCCAGTACCTCCTTGCTATAATGAGTGATAGAGATGTCAGTAGATCGTTATCTCCACCCGTTGACATCTCAGGTATGCCAGGATACAACTCCCCGGGGGAAGGTTCCTCCCGCTTTCTCTGTCGTGATTGCAGCCTGCGCAGTTCCTTGCTTTCGCAGGCACTTAAAGATAACTCCGAGGTCTTTGAGAAGTCAACTTTAAAAGTGTGATTTCAGGGGAAGGAGAAGCCATGAATCGCGGTTTTTTTATTGCGTCCAGTAAGCAGGGTAGAACGGCCCTCTTCCTCCCGGTTTCAATAGAAAGAACCCGCTGGATCTCTCCAGCGGGTTCTTCATGGCCTGTTTATCTGTGATAAGGATATCAGCAACCGCTCATGCCCAGGATCCTGGGGAGAAAGAGGGCGATGTCCGGGAATGCGATAAGTAAAATGGCGGAAGCGCAAAGCGCCATGAGGAAGACCCATATGCCGGCAAAGACATCCTTCAGAGGTATCTTCGATATACCGGAAACGACGTAGCTGTTCATGCCCACGGGAGGCGTGATGATACCCATCATGGTGATGAGGACGATGACGACGCCGAACCAGATCGGGTTAAAGCCAAGCTCTATCACAACGGGATAGAAAATGGGTATGGTCAGGATGATAAGGGCGAGGGCGTCGATGACGCAGCCGCCGAGGAGATATATGAAGAGGATGAGCGCCATAATGAGGGCATGGGGGATGTCAAGGGAACCAACCCAGCTGGCAACGGTAAAAGGGATGCGGGAGACGGCAAGAAAGTGTCCGAATATGGTTGCACCGGCGACGATGACCATGATCATACAGGAAGAAACGAGTGATTCCATGATGGACTTGCCGATACCCTTGAGATCTATGGACCGGGTTATCATGCAGAGGAGGAGTGTGGCAAAGGCGCCCACGGCACCTCCCTCTGTGGGTGTAAAGAAACCCTTCATCATGCCTCCCATGACGAGGATGAAGATGATGATGATCTCGACGGCGCCGGGAAGGGCGCGGAACCGCTCACCCCAGGTCGATCTGGGAGCCTTGGGTCCAAGGGTGGGGTCTTTCTTGCACCAGAGATAGATGGTAAGCATGAACAGGGCGCATATCATGATGCCCGGCACGACACCGCTCATGAAGAGGGTGCCGATGGACTGCTGGGTAAAGATACCATACACAATAAAGATAACGCTGGGTGGGATCATGATCCCGATGCCGCCTGCGGACGCGATGGACCCTCCGACAAGCTTATCGGCGTAGTTATACCTGCGCATCTCGGGAACGGAAACGCTGGCGAATGTGGCGGCAGTCGCTGTTGTGGAACCGCATATTGCGCCGAAGAAGGTACAGCCGATAACGGTTGCCATGGCGAGCCCGCCGGGGATGTGGCCGATGAAGCGATAGGCGGAGTCATAAAGCTTTCTCGCTATCCCTGAGTTGGCCGCGAGGAGGCCCATGAAGGTAAAAAGCGGTATGACCGTCAGGCTGTAGGACGAGAAGACGTCGAAAATGTCCTTCGCCAGAAGGTTTGACGCCGCGCTGAAGGACGTAAGATACCAAAAACCGACAAACCCGACGATGGCCATGGAAAAGCCGATCTCGAGTCCGATAAAGAACAGGAAGAACATTACGAGAAGTCCGATTACACCGACAAGTTCAGGGCTCATGATTTTTTCCTCGCTATATCAATAAAGTCTACGAGTAGTGTCCAGGTCTGTACAAAGCAACAAATCCCTATACCGATGGCGACGGGATAAAAGGGCATCTTTATGGTCAGGGAAACCTCTCCCGACCTGTAAAGGTCCCGCCCCATAAGCAGCAGGTTGTAAGCTATGAGGAAGAAAAGGACGGTAGCGAACACCCTTGTGATCAGCAGCAGTACGTTCTTTGTCCTGTCCTTGAGTTTCATCGTGAAGAAGTCGACGGAGATGTGGCTCTTCAACGATGTGGTGTAAGGGATACAGAATCCGATGACGACGGCAGCGGACAGGCCGACCAGCTCATAGGTGCCGATAATGGGCTTGTCGAACTCCCTCATGATGACGTCCGCCACGGTGAGCAGCATCATGAACATGAGGGCGAACCCTGCCACGAGGTAGATGATTCGGTTCATGCTCTTTGTTTTTTGGAAAAGACTCACGTTGGACCTCCTTTGCGGGAATTAACTAAGGATCGCCAGAGCAAACCGGGCGGTTTGCCGGCAATTCTTTTTTCACAGATGCGAACGTTGAATCTCTTTATATTTAGGAACGATGAGCTCTAACCCTTTCCCACTTTGCACACTGTACCCCAATCGAATTCTCAATGTCAATACAATTCAAGGGTCTCAGAATGTCAAATGTATTTGGACTACTTATGGTCAAGTATTCGCTATGGTGAACAAACGGGACCATGCATCGCTGTCAAGGGTCCGTCGCCGTGGGTAATTCGAAAATGCCACTTTTACGGACGAAATGTAGCGCACCTTACAGACCGACGTCACAGGATGTGGTAATAGCAAGACACGGATACGGATAATATTCAGACGAGGGGTGAAGAATGAGTGCGTATAATTGGTTCATGTTGATCCTGGTGGTTATCGTTTCCCTGGTTGCCACCGTGGCGTTCTTCAAAGACATCGTTAGAGACAAAGAGGGCAAGTAGAGAACCCGGATCAGAATCGATGAAATGAAGGAAGCACCGGAGGTGTTTGCCTCATTTCATCCTGTCGGTATGACCTTGCAACTTATCTTGTTCCTTGAGTCCGGCTCGAATGATTGATCAAAGAGGTTCTCCGGTCTGCCGGGGCTGTGCATGCTGGCTGAAACGATCTGTATCAAAGGCAACTCCGGGAAATGGGGATAATTTCTCCCGGTCCGTATGTGTAAAGACACAGACGGGTTTCTGCATCACGAATACCGTTAAATAAGTAGAGGGAAGGCACAGAGGATGGGAACGGAACCTGCCCGCGGGTCATGGTAAAGAAAAGGGCGTCCGCTCATATCTTTCGTTGCGCCCACGGGTGTCCTTGAGGCACCGGTTCGGCGTCAAAAGACTTTACGTATTCCTCGGGATGGTTCCGGTGGCCGGCGTGGTCAGGATTGGTTCTGCGACGATTGCCGGGCGAGGCGCTGGGATTTGATCTTCATAAGTGAGCTTGTCGTCGAGCGTTCCATCTCCTCCAGCTTGCTGGTGATGAACTTGATGGTTTCCTGCAGGCGGGGAATGAAGGAATGCTCGAGCGCATTCACGCGCCTGCGCGTTTTCTCGACTTCTTTGCTTAACCGCCGGACGGTGTCCTCTGTTTCCGCCATGGAGAGAAGCTTGGGAAGGAATTCCCTCAGTTTTGCGATGGCCATGTCGAGTTCCGCCGATGTGTGCACCAGGGAGTAGCGCCCCGTTGCCTCACCGTAGGCGATCTCCAGTTTTTGGATCCTGACGCCCATCAGCCGCGCGGGGAGCACTGTAAGCTTGAGGTCCTGCATGACCGATTGGAGGGCGTTATCGGTGACGGACCGCGAAGAGGTGATCTCGGCGAGAACGAAGAGCTTCATCACGTAGGGAAGTTCCTCATCCACGACCTGACGGAGCCTGCGGTACTCGTGGGCCACGTTCATAAACTCCTTGATGAGCCCGTCGAGCTTGTCCTTGAGAAGCTTGTGCCCGCGGCGGGCGACGACGAGGCGGCGCCTGAGTTTCAGAAGCTCCATTCGTGTAGGGTTTACGGCAAGTCTCACGTGGATCCCCCAGATCAGGACGTCTTCGGATAGTAGCGTTCGATGAACTCGTCACGAACGCGCTTCAGGAGGTTTGGCGGGAGCATCGCCAGTAACTCCCATCCGATGCGCAGGCTTTCCTCTATGGTCCGGTTCTCGTATTCGCCCTGGCGGACGAAGCGGTCCTCGAAGGCATCGGAGAATTTCACGAAAAGGACATCCTCTTCAGTCAGCGCCGATTCTCCGAGCACGACGGCCAGCTCCCTGGCGTTCTTTCCCTGGGCATAGGCGGCATAAAGCTGGTTCATGACATCCGAATGGTCTTCGCGTGTTTTCCCGGCCCCGATCCCCTTGTCCTTGAGGCGGGAGAGCGAAGGAAGGACGTCCACGGGAGGATATATCCCCTGGGTGTGGAGAGGCCGAAGGATGATGATCTGGCCCTCCGTGATGTACCCCGTCAGGTCGGGGATGGGGTGGGTCTTGTCGTCCTCGGGCATGGTGAGGACGGGGATCTGTGTTATGGACCCCTCCTTTCCCTTGATGCGTCCCGCGCGTTCATAGATGGTCGAAAGGTCGGTGTAGAGATATCCGGGATATCCGCGGCGTCCGGGCACTTCCTTCCTGGCCGCTGAGATCTCCCGAAGCGCTTCGCAGTAGTTCGTTATGTCCGTCAGGATGACAAGGACGTGCATGTCCTTTTCAAAGGCAAGGAACTCGGCCGTGGTCAATGCCATGCGGGGCAGGGTGAGCCTCTCGATGGGCGGATCGTCGGCAAGGTTGATGAAGAGGACGGAACGCTCGATGGCGCCCGTCTTTCTGAAGTCGGCGATGAAGAACTCCGCCTCTTCGAAGGTGATGCCCATGGCGGCGAAAACGACGGCAAACCTCTCACCTGTCTTGAGGACCGTTGCCTGCCGGGCGATCTGGGCGGCTATCCGGGAATGGGGCAGGCCCGAACCGGAGAAGAGAGGCAGTTTCTGACCGCGGACAAGGGTGTTGAGAAGGTCGATCGTCGAAATACCGGTCTGAATGAACTCGTTCGGGTAGTCCCGGGCATAGGGGTTGATCTGGTTCCCGTTAACGTTAAGGTACTTCTCGGGGATGATCGAGGGACCGTTATCTATGGGCTGGCCGGAGCCGTCGAAGACGCGGCCGAGCATGTCGATGGACATACCCAGTTCCATCCCTTTGGCGAGGAACTTTACCTTCACATCCTGCGGGGCAAGCCCCCGGGTCCCTTCGAAGACCTGGACCATCGCTTTCCTGCCGTGTACCTCCAGGACGCGGCCCCTGCGAATGCTGCCATCCTCCAGTTTTATATCCGCAAGCTCCCCGTAGGTCACCCCTTCCACGTCATCGACGAGCATCAGGGGCCCGGCGATCTCCCTCACTGTCCTGTACTCCCGAATGATGTTTCCCATCGTTTCATCTACCTCGCAATCGAATTACCAGACCAGCGCACGAATGCTGTTCGTTATGTCCCCTTCGATGGAGCTGAACCGTTCCAGTTCCTCCTCGGGGATGAATCTTGCCCGTGTTATGTCTTCGAGAACGTTGAGTTTCATGAGAGCGTCCAGCGTCGCTCCATCGGCGAGGCCCGTCCTTATCTCGTCGTAATACCGCAGGATCAGGTTAAGGAGAAGGAACTGCTTCCTGAGTGACGTATACGTGTCGCGGTCGTCGAAGGCGTTCTGATGGAGAAAATCTTCCCGGATCATCCTGGCGGCCTGCATGAGGAGCCTGTCCTCCAGGGAGAGGGCGTCGATTCCGACGAGCCTCACGAGCTCGTCCAGTTCCGCCTCTTTTTGAAGGATGGTCATGGCCCGTTTCCTGTTGACGGACCACATCTTGTCTATCTTTTCGTCGGCATCAGTATCGACGATATCCTGGTAGAGTGAATAGGACGACAGCCAGTTTATGGCGGGGAAGTGCCTTGCGAAGGCCAGTTTGTCATCGAGTCCCCAGTAGACCTTGACGACGCGAAGCGTTGTCTGAACGACGGGTTCGGAGAGATCGCCCCCAGGAGGGGAAACGGCTCCTATGATGGAGACCGCACCCTGGCGGTCGTCGGAGCCCACACAGACGACCGAACCCGCCCGCTCGTAGAAACCGGCGATACGGGAGCCGAGGTAAGCGGGGTAGCCTTCCTCCCCGGGCATCTCCTCGAGGCGGCCCGATATCTCGCGCATGGCCTCGGCCCAACGGCTTGTGGAATCCGCCATGAGGGCCACGGAGTACCCCATGTCGCGGAAGTACTCGGCAATGGATATACCCGTGAAAACGCTTGCTTCACGGGCGGCGACGGGCATGTTCGACGTGTTGGCGATGAGGACGGTGCGCTCCATCAGGGGCTCGCCCGTTGCCGGGTCCTTGAGATGGGGGAACTCCATGAGAACGTCGGTCATCTCGTTACCGCGCTCCCCGCAGCCGACATACACGACGATCTGCGCATCTGCCCACTTGGCGAGCTGGTGCTGGACGACGGTCTTGCCGCTGCCGAAGGGCCCCGGCACACACGCCGTGCCGCCCTTCGCTATGGGGAAGAACATGTCTATGATACGCTGGCCCGTCGTCATGGTCTCAGTGGGAGGGACCTTTCGCTTTGCGGGGCGCGGGTCGCGCACGGGCCATCTCTGGACCATTGTTACCCCGAAAGGACCATCAAGGCTCTGGATGACCGCGACCTCGGTATCCACGTTCCCCGTGACGGGGCCTATCTTTCCCACGGTTCCCGACTTCCCCGGGGGGACCATGATCTTGTGGCTGACAAGGGTGCTTTCCCGGACGGTCCCGAGGATGTCGCCCCCCTTGACGATGTCGCCGACGCGGGCAAGGGGCACGAAATCCCATTTCTTTGACCTGTCGAGGGCCGGGCGTTGCGTGCCTCGTACGATGTATTCGCCGAAATCCTGCGCGAGGACATCGAGCGGCCTCTGTATGCCGTCATAGATGGAACGGATAAGACCGGGCCCCAGCTCGACGCTGAGCGGCTCACCGGTGCGTATAACGGGTTGCCCCGGACCGATCCCCTCCGTTTCCTCGTATGTTTGTATCGAGTATTCGTCGCCCTTGATCTCGATGATCTCGCCAAACAGTCCCAGCTCGCCGACGCGCACCATTTCATACATGCGTGCGCCCGAAAGGCCTCTGGCAACCACCAGCGGTCCGGAGACCTTTGTCACCTCTCCCTTCATTCCATCCATCCTGTTATCCCTCATTCCTGTTCGCTAGCCTCAGCTTCCTCTTTCTTGAAAAGGTCTATGCCCATGGAGCGCTCGATAGCTCGTCTCATTTCATTGTATCCCGTCCTCGGGCTGTCCTCGTACATGGGGACCACCGCAAGAATGACGTCGCTCCGTGACCGGAATTCGTTAATCACTCCCGGTGCTTCCGCCGCGATGCTCTCGGTGACGAGAATGAGCCCTATGTCGCTCCTGCGTGAAAGCATGAAGAGTTCTTCCGCCAGGTTCTCCGGTTCCGACACGGCCACGATCTCGAACCCGATACCCTTGAAGCCGAGGATCAGGTGTTTCTCGCCGACTATGCAGGCCTTAGCCATAGACATACCTCAACCGCTGGCCCAGGATATCCTCGTGTATCCTGTTGATCTTTCCCGTGACGACGAGCTTGAGGTTCTGCATCTCTGCCTCGAGCGCCATGAGGAAGGCGAAGACCCGTTCCGGCCCCGATGTTTCGAGGCGAGCGAAGGCCGCCAGGTGGAGGACGAAATTCGTCACCTTCAGCTCGAACGTGGAGACCTGGTCGTCGTAAGGCATCTGGAGAGCGCGGGCCAGTTGATCCCCTATCTCTCCTCCTACCAGGTCGGGCCAGGCGGCGGGGTCCGGCGTGCCCGCCAGGTCCAGGATCAGGGGATTTTCTTCCCCCACGGGCAGGAAGAGATCGACAACCTGTTTCAGGTCGCGGCCCTGCCTGAGCACGCGCCACAAAGAGGAGACGGCGTGTCCAAGGACGCGCTCCTGGACACAGGAGCGGATCAGGGGACTGTCGATCTCTTCGGCCAGCATGAGCAGATGGCGCAGGTAGGCCCCGTCGACAAACATGTCTGACATGGATTCGTTGAGCTCTCCGAGGTCTATTCCCGCGCCGGTGATCCGGTCCCTGAAAGGAGAAGGCAGGTCGGCGTAGTCTCCGTTCAGGACGGCGTCTATGGTCTGCTCCTTGATCATGCCCGGCAGAAAGCGGTTGTTCTCGATGCCGGAGAGAGCGCTCTTTATGTTCAGATAGTCGTTTTGTATGAGAAAAAGATCGGCGGGCACCGGCGAGGGGCACTCGGCCCTGATCGATGTGGCAAGATCGTAGAAGCATTCGTCGGCAATGGCGCTGAAATCCTCCCAGGGAACGCCGGGATCGAGATAGTCCTCGATCAGTGTTCCCTGAAGGTGCTGGTATACGTCCTCCGTATGATGCATCTCTATGATGAGGGTGAAGAACTCCCTGGGTAGCAGCTTTCCTTCAAGGGCGCTTATCCTGCCGCAGACAAAACCCCAGTCGGGACGGTTCTTGATGAAAGGTATCATGTAGCCGGCGGAGAGTCTCATGTGCGTGCAAGGTCCTCGGCGATCTCGGGCAGAAGCGTGCGTTCTATGTCCTGTAATATGGTCCCTATCGTCGCGTCCACTTCAAACTCATCGCTTATGAAAATGAATCCGCCCCTCTCCGGGAGGGAATTCTCATCGATCTCCACGGCCGTTCCCTCGTCGCCCCCCGCGGCCATGGCTTCGAGGAGACTCGAGAAAACGTCCCTGTCCTCAGGGTGGATCCTCAGCCGTCCCTTCCGGCCGCGAACGATCCTTTCCAGGAGACCCTTAATCACTTGTCCGTACTCATCCGGGGTCCAGGCGAGCACCGTTTCGCGGGCCCTCTCGAAGATGGCCCGAAGGGAGGCGTTTCTCGCTTCAAGGTGCTCTTTCCCGGCATTTCCCTGGAACTGGGCGAGCCTCCGCGCATATTCCTCCTCGATGAGGCGGGAACGCGCCTGGAACTGATACTCGAACTCCCGCCGCAGGTTTTCCTTCTGGATCTCCAGCTTTTCTTTCGCCTGCTTGGCGGCGGCGGCGCTTATGTGTTCCGCCTCTGTCCTGGATGCCTTCAACACCGCTTCTTTGATCTTGTCAAGACTCATAGCCCCGCTTGACTCCTTTATCCGTCTACTGTGGCAGAAGCTGCAGCACAGAGGGTTGCGTGAGGAAGATTATGAAGAGGATCGTTGCAAGGAGGGCCACGACGGCATAGGTCTCGACGAACGCCGGAAAGAGGATCGCCCGTCCCGCCGATTCGGGCCGTCTCGCAATGAGTGCTATTCCTGCCGCCGATGCCTCCCCCTGTTTGATGGAGGAGACAAGCTGGGCAATGCCGTCCCCGAGGCCGATGAAGAACAGCGCAAGACCCGTGCCGAGAGATACCTTGAGGTTGCCCCCGCCGATGAGACCTGTCTGGGTCATGATGAGGATGGCGGCGATGAAGCCGTAGAATCCCTGCGTGCCCGGCAAGGCTATCATGATGAGCATGCGCCCGAAAAGCTCCGGTTTTTCTCGCATCACTCCCGCTCCGGCATGGGAGGCAATGGCGATCCCACAGGCCGAACCGGCTCCCGCCAGTCCGAAGGCGAGGCCCGCCCCCGCATAGCAAAGACCACGACCAATCTCGATCCATTCTGGGGTCATTGTATTCTTCCTCCAAAGTTTTTGTGATTATCCATTGTTTGTGCCTTCCTTTTTCATTTCGCACAGAGGGGAGTCGAACCCGAGTGGCTGGAAGGGCCGTGCCCCCGCGTCATAGAACCTTCCGAAGAACTCGACGAATATGAGACGCATCGAGTGGACGAAGGCTCCAAGAAGGCTGATGACGAAGTTGAAAAGATGGCCCACGACGACGATAAGAATAAAACAGAAGAATCCCGCGTAAGGAATGTCCTTCAAGAGGCCGCCGAGCATGTTGAAGGTGGTTCCCACGATCGACGTGGTGAGACCGAGTGCAAGGAGGCGGCAATAGGAGAGGACGTCTCCGATGAACGCGGTGATCCCGTAGCTCCCCACGATCCCGTAAAGGCTGACCATGCCGCCCAGGATCCGGGCGACGGGGTTCTTGAGGTCCCGTCCCTGTGTCAGGATGAGGCCGAGCGCCCCGGCCCCGAACAGCGCGAGGCCCGTCCGGAAGAGGGTCTGCGGCGTGTCGATGAAAAGCTTGCTGACGAGTATGAGCAGACCGGGAAGGGTGAGATACCAGAAGAATCCGTCAAAGACAGCGCTCTTCCAGTCCCCCTTCCTGATCGTACCGTACATTCTGAGGGCTATCCCGAAGAACTGGTTCAGAATGCCGATCAGAAGGGCGATGAGCAGGGCGTAGATCGTCTTGCTTATGGGATCGAGGACCACGAAGAAGGACTGCAAGCGCAAGAGCAGGTTATTCTCGCCAAGGTACTTTTCCATGTAAAGGTCGCCGAACCAGGACCCCAGCAGGGCCCCGAAGATGACGGTGCTTATGCCGCCGCCGAGAAGGATGCGCCCGAAATCAGCCACACCCTGGTATTGTTTCGTCCTTTTTATCAGGTACAGCGAGGTGGCGATGAGCATGAGGCCATATCCCACGTCGGAAAAGCATATGCCGAAAAAGAGATAGAAGTTTATATGCAGATAAGGCGTCGGGTCGAAGCTGCGATATGGCGGCAGACCGAACATCTCCACCAACAGGGAGAGCGGCCGGAAGACCTTGGGAAGGGAGAGGCTCACCGGTACGTTCTCATCCTCGGAAGGATCTTCGAGGATGATCACGGAGTCGGGAAACTCCCTGGCAAAAGCTGTCTGCAGATGCCCGACATCACGGGCCCGTATATACCCCGTCAGGAGATGGACCCATTTTCCTCCGATAGTCTTTCCCAGGGCCAGTCGTTCGTTCCTGGCAGCGGTCCAGAAGGCCTTGAGGATTATCAGGATACGTCTGTCGGCGGCAAGCTCCCGGACTTTCCCGATGGTCTCATCGATCGTCGAGGAAAGCTGAATGAGGTCCTCCTGGAGCGACCTGACATGATCGCCTATCGTTCCGGAGAAGTCGGGAAGTTCCGTTTCAAGGAAAGAAAGCCGGGACAGCCCGTCCTTCACCTCGTCCACGTCATCCGTGAGGACGGCGATGAGTATCTTGACGGTGTCCTTGTTTGCCGTTCCCTGTCCGCCCCGGGCCGGCTTAAACCCGGAAGGGTACGTCCCGCAGTTGTCGGGTGTTTCCTCTATCAGTTCCCAGGCGATATTGGCCCAGGGAGATGTTGGCCCGGAGAGATGCTCCAGGTTCTTGCGGGGAAGATGGCCGAAGAGCAGACGGACCCGCCGGGGACGGTGAAAATCCTCCATCGCGAACGAAAGGCCACACAGGGGCATCAACGTGGTGAGGCGGTTCTCGATATCGCCTTTTGCGCGTTCACTCCGCCTGAGAATCTCGTCAAGCTCGCTTGCCAGCCGGGATCGCGCCCCGAGGTCATAATCCTCCGTGGCTTCCTTCAGTTCCCGCCTTTCGATTATCTGCGGAACGGGCGTGAGGCCCTGGAAAAACCCCTGTTCATCGGGTGCATATGTCCTGAGGAGGTTAAGTACGGAGTCGATCTTGCGCAGCACATCATCGATGTCCTCCGTGGCGACGCCCTTGATCTTCATGTCAGGGGCTGTTTGCTCCAGACCTTCACCGGCATCTATGATGTCTACGATGCCGAGAGCACTGACGGTGCGCATGAGCCGTTTACTGCTATGCATGGGACTCAGGATCGTCAGCTTCTTGATGGGATCTATTGCCATTGTTTACCAGTTGTTGAATCTATCCAGTATCCTGTCGACCTGGAGCCTGGAGAACTCCTCGGGCAGCTCCTTGATCGCTTGAAGCTTTTCGGAATGTTGCGCTGAGATCCGGGCAAGAGCGTCCTCGAATCTCTTTTCTGTCCCGGTTCTGAATTCCGCAAGGCGCGCCTCGAGTTGTGCTGTCAACTCCTCTCTGTACCGCTTGAGCTCATCGTCTACGGAGGCAAGGATGCTCTTTGACCGGGCCTGGGCAGCCTCGATGATACCGTCCGCCTCCTGTTCCAGCGAAATAACATTATCTATCAGGGATGGCATAATATGATTCCTTTTCGTCTGTGCCAAAAATCGTGCGATGTCAGCCAACGGGTGTATTCGACTAGGTGAATCTGCTGCTCCAGAGTATTGTTACATGGATGGGGTATCGCATGTCAAGATATTTTGATCCGGCAATTCCGGTTTCACGCAATGGAAATACGGCAGAAACAGGCGCTTTCCCGTGGTCACCGTATCCCGTCGATATCTTTGGATTTGCCTATTACGATGAGGATCTCGCTGTCCTTTATCATGTAATTGGGGGGCACCATCCTCACCGTGTCCGTCAGGGTGTCTCTTATGGCGATGACATTGATGTTGTGTTTGCTCCTGAGATGTACCTGCGCGAGGGTTTTGCCCTGGAAGGTGGCGGGCGGGGCGATCTCGCCGATGATGTAATCCTCGGCAAGGGGTATGTAATCGAGGATGTTGGGGGATATGAGGCTCCTCGCAACCTTGCTCGCCATCTCTTTCTCCGGGATGATGACCTCCGTGGCTCCGACGCTCTCCAGGACCTTCTGATACTCCACGTTGGGAGCCTTGACGATGATGTTCCTGATCTTCATCTGTTTCAGGTGGAGAGTGATCAACGTGCTCGCCGCCAGGTCTTCGCCGAAGGATACGACGACAACGTCGTTCTCCCTGAGGCCGAGGGATTCGAGCATGTTCTTTTCCAGGCCATCGCTCACTATGGCCTTCGTGGCAAATTCGGCGATCTCCTGTATCATGTCCTTGTTCTTGTCGATGGCAATGACCTCAATTCCATTCTCGTAGAGTTCCTTTACCAGGTTGAAACCGAAGATCCCGATACCGATGACGACAACCCTTTTCATATTTCCTCCCTAACCGACCATAACCGTTTCCTCGGCGTAGGCGACGCTTTTCTTTCGTGACGCCAGGGTCAGCGAGAGCGCCAGCGTGAGGGGGCCGACGCGTCCCGCGAACATGAGGATAATGACGGCGAGTTTTTGCGCGGTGTTCAACTGCGGTGTGACACCCATGGAGAGGCCCACGGTGCCGAAGGCGGAAACGGCCTCAAAAAGGTATTCCAGGAAAAAGTGACGCGTTTTGTCCGGTGGCAACGATAGCGAAGGAGAGAAAAGAAGGAACGAGGTGATGAGCACTATGGAGAACGCCGAGGCAAAGATTATGGAGATCGTCTTGGTGACGGTCTCCTCAGGGATGGTTCGGTTGAACACGTTGACATGAGTGCTTCCCTTCAGCCGATTCCAGAGAAGGAGGAAAAGCACGGCAGCGCTTGTCGTCTTGATCCCTCCCCCCGTGGAGCCCGGTGAGGCGCCTATGAACATGAGGATCAGGAGCACCAGGATGGATTCGTTTGTCAGGGCCCCCACGTCGATGGTGTTGAACCCGCAGGTCCTTGCCGTGACGGATTGAAAGAGGGCGACGAGGACCCGCGACTGGACGCCGAGACCTTTCAGCATATCCCCTCTTTCGAGAACATAGATCAGGGCGGCTCCGGTCACGATGAGGATGCAGGTGGTGATGATGACGATCCTGGTGTGCGCTGAAAGCCTCTTTCGCGGTTCCCTGCTGTGCTCGAGGACCTCGTGGATGACTATGAACCCGATCCCTCCGACGATGATGAGGGACATCACCGTCAGATTGACACCCAGGTGATCGCGGTACGACATGAGACTGTCCGGGAACAGCGAAAACCCGCAGTTGTTGAACGCTGATATGGCGTGGTAGGCAGCCCTCCAGGCGGCTGTGCCGGGGTGGGACCCTTCCAGGAAGCACAGAAAGAGTATCGCGGTCCCGACCGCTTCGATAACAGCGGTGTAGAGGACGACGGATCTGAGGATGTGCAGGAAATCGATCCCGGGAGAATGGGCGAACGTCGACTGAACGATATCCCTGCTCTTCGAGGAAATGCCGAGACCCATCATTCCCAGGAAAAGGACGGAGAAGGTCGTGATACCGAGGCCGCCCGCCTGCATGAGAAAAAGCGTGATCACCTGGCCGCCTAGGGAAAGGTCCGTGCCCACGTCTATGACGGCGAGGCCCGTGACACACACGGCCGACGTTGACGTGAAGAGGGCGTCAACGAGGCTGAGCCGATCCGGGTGAGCGCTGGACGGCATGAGCAACAGTGCGGTTCCGACGAGTATGATGAACATGAACCCGAGGATGAACATGCGAGCGGGTGTGAGACGCCGGGAGACATACAGCCTTATTGGAAGCAACAGATCAGTTGGCATGGTCTTTACGTGTTGGGTGAAATGTTATCCCATTATCGCCGATAATTGCAACAGATAGGGTCGCAGGCCCGCCGGTGTCCCGTCACGGCACGGGGACGTTCTTCTCCCGGGATCACATTTCGACGCGCGTGATCACGCCGTGAAGCTTGTTGAGGGGAAGGTCGTGGAACTGGATGAAGGGCGGGGTCAGTTTCTTCAGCGTCGCGAACATCTTCCACAGGGGCTTGTCCGTTGTTATCTCTTCAAGCCCGTAGAAGATGACCTTCTCGTCAATTCCCGCCGCCTGAATGATCTCTTCGATCTTGACGACCTCCATGTATCCCATCTCTATCCTGAACGCTTCAAGCCCGTCAGCCAGCTGCTCCTGGAAGGAACTCTCTACCCCGAAGGGGTGATCGAGGGTTCTTATGGAAACGATTATGTTCGATTCATAGATAATATGGTTTCGAAACATGGTGTGGACAATGTAAGGGGGTATCATCCGGGGGTCACGGGCGAAGTAGAGGGCGGTCCCGCTGATCTTGTTTAGCTCGCGGTAGACCTGGTTATAGCTTTCCAGGAACACGTCCAGCGGTATAGGTCGTATGCGGCGGTAGAGCCTGCGCTGGCCGGCCGTGTACACGAGCATGACAAGGAGGGGAATGAGCGCGATGATGATGGACCAGTACCCGCCATGAGGTATTTTGTACGTGTTTGAAACGAGAAATACGAGGTCGACGATCGTGACCATAATGGCGACGGTCATCTTGAACCATTCCCGGCGCAGGTGGAATATTGCCGTCATCATGATCCCCGTCAGCGCCATGGTGCCCGTGACGGCCAGTCCATATGCGGCGGCAAGGCGGTGCGACTCGCGGAACTCGACCATTATGAAGAGCACCGAGAGAAGGAGGAACCAGTTGACGAAGCCGATGTATATCTGCGAACGCAGCCTGGGCGAGGTGTATTCGACCTTGAACATGGGAAGGAGCCGGGTGTTGATCCCCTGGTAGACTATGGAGAACATCCCGCTTATCATCGCCTGGGACGCGATGACCGTCGCGATGATGCTCAGGACGAGAAATGGCACGTAGAGAACAACGGATTGGCTGAGGATCATTCCGAAGAGTGTGTTTGACGAGCTTCCCTGATGGCTCAGGATGAAGGAGCCTTGCCCGAGGTAGCTCAAGGCCAGGGCAAAGAAGACGAAATACCAGGCGCGTATGATGGGTTTGCGGCCAAGGTGCCCCATGTCCGCGTACAGTGCCTCGCCCCCAGTCGCGCAGAGAATGACCTCCGAAAGGACAAAGAAACCGGTGATACCCTCCTGCCAGAGAAACCTCGCCGCGTACCAGGGGTTCACGGCTCTGAGGACCGAGGGAGTGTGTATGATGGACAGGATACCGGACAGTGAAAGCGCCACGAACCACGTCACCATGAGGGGACCGAAGGCGCCGGCCACCTTGTCCGTGCCCTTCTTTTGAAAGGCGAAAAGTATGACGGCAATGGTCCCGGCGATTACGATGAGCGTTGTCTGCCTGGTTCCGCTGAAACCCGGTATGAGGAGTATTCCCTCGACGGCGCTCAAGATGCTGATGGCCGGAGTTATCACGCCGTCCCCGGCGAGAAGGGAAACGCCGATGAAGGTGATGATGGTGACGAAGACCATGGAACGGGTCTTCTTCAGGAGGCGTACCAGTATTCCCCGGAGCACGAACGCGCCCCCTTCGCCCTTTTCACCGAGGCCCATGGCCAGCCACCCGTATTCTATGCTCACGAGGATCGTCATGGTCCAGATGACGAGTGAAAGGACCCCGATGACGTTTGCCTCCGTGGGTTTCATGAGCAGGAATATTATGGTAATGGTATAAATGGGACTCGTCCCGATGTCTCCAAAGACGAGCCCCAGGGATCGTACGATCTCCTTGATGCCGGAATCCTTTTCTTTCGACGTCGAAGCAGTGGCTTCCATAAGGTCTGTGGTTTCCCGATCTCTGGCAGTCTTTATTCTAGACCCGATCGCCGAGAAAAGCAATTCTGACCTCGCCCGCAGGGGATGGAAAAATGCGTTGACAGAGAGGGCCACATCTTCTATATTGTGTGACAAAGCGTTCAGGTAATCAATTGTATGACCTTCCTGGAAAGCAGCGGGACCATGAAGACGACGAAATGTTCGGCAATTCGTTTTCTCGGTCTTTTACTGCCGGTTCGGATCGTTCCCGCCTCGCTGTTTGCCGGCTCAACTCATCGGACATTTCATATCGGAAGACTTTCGGAGGCCCCGGTGTCGACAACAGGGCATACGACCACGGCCTTCAGGAGGACGATCAGGTCTCAGGAAATTTGGTTGACACCTTTTTTGGAATAAGTTCTAATGTAGTCAGTTCTGTTTTGGAAGTAAATTGATATAGAATGCACATAAATATCGGTTTTAATAGTGAAGTAAAGCTTTTTTCAGAGCAGGCGATAAAGA